>NZ_JBFBDY010000147.1:0-14269 GCF_040683475.1 Kitasatospora sp. NPDC093558
GCGGCCGACGTGCGGATCATCGCGGACGACCTCGGGCTGGACGGGTTCGCGGTGCTGGGCGCCGAGCTCGCGGCCGACCCGGCGTCCACCTTCCGCCGCGTGTACGCCGGTTCCGGCCCCGGCGCCGAGCCGATCGTGTGGGTCGTCCCCGAGGGGCGGAAGCTGCTGGACACCGTCCCGGAGCCGGAGCGGCTGCCGGCCTGGATCACCAAGGCGGACATCGACGCTTACGTGGCCGACTACGCGACCCACGGGGAGCGGGCGTTCACCGGCGGGCTCAACTGGTACCGCAACATCGACCGGAACAACGAGCTGATGACGGCGTTCGACGGCCGCCCGATCCAGGCGCCCGCGCTGTTCGTCGTCGGCGAGCGGGACCTCGTCAACGCGATGGTCCCGCGGGACATCCTGGAGCTCCTGCTGACCACGTTCACGCCGCGCCTCCACAAGCACGTCCGGCTCCCGGACACCGGCCACTGGACGCAGCAGGAGCGCCCGGCGGAGGTCACGGCGGCGCTGCTCGACTTCCTCGCACACCTGGATCAGGAAGGTTAGACGGCCAGCGAGCTAGACAGGCAGCAGACGGGCGATCAGTTCGCCTAGCCGGCGCGCGTTGCGGCAGGAGTGCATCTCCACGACGCCCGCGTAGGCGAGCGCGGCGGAGTCGCCGGTCGGCCAGAGCGCGGGCTGTTCGGGGTTGAGCCAGAAGACCCGCCGCGCCCGGCCGGCGATCCGGCGCAGCGCGTCCAGGTTCGGGTCGCGGTGGTTGTTGCGGGCGTCGCCGAGGACCAGGACGCAGGTGCGTGGGCCGACCGCGTCCAGGTGCCGCTCGGCGAAGCCGCCCAGCGCGGAGCCGTAGTCGCTGTTGCCGTGGTGGCCCATGACCTCGGCGTCGGTGAGGATGCGCGCGGCCAGCCGGGCCGGGTCGGTGCGGCCTCGCGCGAGCAGGTCGGTCACCTCGGCGGTGCGGTTGACGAACGCGAACACCCGGACCTTGCTGAACTGTTCGCTCATCGCCTGCACGAGCAGCATGGTGAAGTCGGCGAAGCCGGCCACCGAGCCGGACACGTCGCACAGCAGCACCAGCTCCGGCCGGGCCGGGCGGCGCAGCCGGTACGCCGGGCGCAGCGGCACCCCGCCGGTGGACAGCGAGCGGCGCAGTGTGCGGCGCAGGTCGATCTGCCCGCGGGCGGCGCGGCGGCGCCGGGCGGCCAGGCGGGTGGCCAGCTTGCGGGCCAACGGGTGCACGGTGCGGCGGAGTTCGGCGAGCTGGTCGCGGCCGGCGGCGAGGAAGTCGATCCGGTCGGCGGTGGGGGCGACGGCGCGTTCGGCGATCCGCTCGGCGCCGCGCAGCTCGGCGACGCGGCGGCGGGCCTCACCGGCGACGAGAGCGCGGAAGTCGCGGATGCGGCGGCGGATCTCGTCGGCGAGGACGAGGTCGGAGACGTCCGGGGTGCCGTTCTGCTCGCGCAGGGCGGCGAGGACGCGGGCGAGGAGCGTCTCGGGGGAGAGCCGGCCGAGCGCCTGGTGGGCCGACCAGCCGTCCGAGCCGGGGGTGGCGCCGCTGCCGTAGCGGCCGAAGGCCTCGATCGCCTCGCCGGCCAGCGCGGCGAGGGCGGCCCGGTCGCCGGCGGCGAGGGCGGCGGCGATGCGCTCGCGCAGCTCGTCCCGGGCGGGGTCGGGGCGGCCGAACCGCGGTGCGTCGTCCTGCGGTTCGACGTGGCGCGCGGCCTCGGGGGTGCCGACGCCGAGCGGGAAGAACAGGTCGAAGGTGGCGTCGAAGACGGCCCGTTGGCCGTCCGAGCGCAGCAGCGCGGCGGCCAGTCCGGCCCGCATCTGCTCGCGGTCGGCGAAGCCGAGGACGTCGAGCACGGCCGCCGCGTCGACGGTCTCGGCGGGGCCGATCCGCAGGCCGTGCCCGCGCAGGGCGCGGACCAGGCCGGTGAGGCGGGCGGCGGTGTCCTGCGGGGTGGCACTCGGGGCGCTCATGCGACGGTGAGCTTGTCGGCGGCCTTCCGCACGTCGTCCTGGTGCTTGAGGATCACCCCGAGGGTGTCCCGGACGACCGCCTCGTCCAGCGTGTCCGCGCCGAGCGCCAGCAGCGTGCGCGCCCAGTCGATCGTCTCCGCGACGGACGGCGCCTTGCGCAGCTCCATCGCCCGCAGCGCACCGACCACCCGCACGAGCGACGCGGCGAGCGTCTCGTCCAGGCCCGGCACCTTCGAGCGGACGATCCGGCGCTCCAGCTCGGCGTCCGGATAGTCGAGGTGGAGGAAGAGGCAGCGCCGGCGCAGCGCCTCGGACAGCTCGCGGGTGGCGTTGGAGGTGAGCAGGACGAAGGGCCGGCGGCTCGCCGTGATGGTGCCGAGCTCGGGCACCGTCACCTGGAAGTCGCTGAGCACCTCCAGCAGCAGCGCCTCGACCTCGACGTCGGCCTTGTCCATCTCGTCGATCAGCAGCACCGTCGGCTCGTCGCCGCGGATCGCGGTCAGCAGGGGGCGGGTGAGCAGGAACTCCTCGCCGAAGATGTCGGTGCGGGCCTCGTCCCAGCCCTCGTCGCGCCCGGCGGTGATCCGCAGCAGTTGCTTGGCGTGGTTCCACTCGTAGAGGGCGCGGGACTCGTCGATGCCCTCGTAGCACTGCAGCCGGACGAGTCGGGCGCGGCCGATCTCGGCCACCGCCTTCGCCAGCTCCGTCTTGCCGACCCCGGCCGGACCCTCGACGAGCAGCGGCTTGCCGAGCCGGTCGGCGAGGAACACCGTCGTCGCGACCGCGGTGGACGCGAGGTACCCGGCCTCGGCCAACTGCGTTGCGGCGTCCGCCACCGACGTGAAGAACCCTGTTCCGTCGCCGTTCATGCCCCGCTCCGCCTCCGCTCGCACCGACCGTCCGCCAGCACCTTACCGGCCGGTCACTTCGCTTTGGAGGCCCCTGGGGCCTGTCTTCGCCCGCGCGCGGCCGAGCGGCGTCCGGCAGCCCACGGGTTGCCGGACGCCGCTCAGCCGTGGGCTGGGTCAGTTCACGTAGATGAGCGGGCTGCCGGCGGCCGTGGTGTCCGTGACCGGGCCGTAGGCGGCGGTGAAGTAGCCGGTCTGGAAGCACAGGCCCGAGCCGGAGGTGAGGTTGAAGGGCTGGGCGGCGAAGGAGATGCTGTTGTTGCCGTTGGACGTGGTGCCGGAGATGCTGGTCGCCTGCTGGTAGACACAGGTGACGCTGCCGAGGACGGTGTTGAGCACCACCGTGGTCTGCATCGGGCCGGCCGCGCCGGGGGAGAGGGTGACCGGGCTGCCGGCGCCGTCGCCGACGGTGTTGGTGTAGGCGAGGTTGTCGACGCTGATGCTCTGCACGCCTGTGACGCCGAGGACGCTGGAGGAGCAGCCGTCGAAGGTCTGGGTGTTGAGGGACTCGACGGCGTTGCCGGGGGCGGCCGGGTTGGCGTTGACGGTCGCGGAGAACGAGGACGCGGTGCAGGTGATGCCGTTGGTGCTCGTGGCGCTGTCGTAGAAGTTGGCGGTGGTGCCGGACAGCAGGCTCGCGTTGAGGACGTCGCCCACCGAGGCGGCCGGGCCGCCGAGGCTGCCGGTGGTGAGGACCGCCGAGGCGTCGACCTCGGCCGAGGCGTCGGCCTGGGCGGGGGCGACGGCGGTGGCGGCGAAAGCGAGGGCGGCGAGGGCGGCCGTCCCGAGGGTGCGGCGGATGCGCATGAGGGTGCCTCTCCGTACGGAGTCGGGTGGGGGTTGCCCGCGTGCGGGTGTGGTGGCGTGCACGGCGGGGGAGGTGCGGGGCACGGCGGTGCGGCTCCCAGTGGGCCGCGCCGGGGCGGGCCCGGCGCCACGGGCCCGCCTGGCGGCGGAAGGGTGCGGAGGTGCGCGGTGCAATGGGGTGCAGGCCGGCGGCTGCCACCGCCGTGCGTGCGTCCGCCGTGGTCCCGGGTCCGGGTGGCGCAGTCGGCGCCGGCGGGCCCTGGCGGGTTCTCCGGCGGCTGCTCGCCCACCGGTTGGAAACCTGTCAGTGTTGTAAACCCGGTGTTGCATCAATGTCAAGACGGGACACAGGAGTTGGTGATGGAACGGAACACCGTCCGGGGGGCCGACGTGATCCTGCTGCCGGGTGCGCGCACCGGTCGTGACCCGGCCCGTTCGATCAAGCGCGGCCCGAGCCGGCTGCCTCGGGGCGTGGTCGCCGCGACCCAGCGCGAGCGCCTGCTGGACGGGCTGGTCCACACCGTCGCCGAGCACGGCTACCAGCACGCCACGGTGAGTGACATCTGCCGGGCCGCGGGCGTGACCAGGCCGGTCTTCTACGAGCTGTTCAGCGGCAAGGAGGACGCCTTCCTCGCCGCCCACCGGCACGGCACGGGCGTGGTGATCCGGCGGATGGCGGCGGCCTTCGCGGCCGAGCCGGACTGGTGCACCGGCATCCGGCGGGCGCTGGAGGCGATGCTCCAGCTGCTGGCCGGGGTGCCGGCGTTCGCGACGATGGCGGTGATCGAGATCGAGGCGGTCGGGCCGGCCGGGCGCCGCGAGCGCGAGCAACTGCTCAAGCGGTTCCGGGCGTTCTTCGCGGAGGTGCCCCAACTCCAGTGCGGGGTACCGGTAGAGGCCCTGGTGGATGCGGTGGTGGGCGGCGTCTACACCGCCGTCTACCGGCGGGTGAACTCCGGTCGGACGACCGAACTGCCGGAGCTTCTACCGGCGTTGGGCCTCTTCTGCCTGGCCCCGTTCCTCGGTCCGGCCGAGGCGGCCCGCCGGCTCGGGCTCGGGCTTGGTGACGCTCCGGAGGGCCTGGCTGCGGAATCGTGAATTCCGTTGTGGGGTGGATCATTTGACGTTTGGTCAAAGTGTTTCATGGGGTGGATCATTTGGTGAAGATCCCTTCGTGCACTTCTATTGACCGGGCGAATACCGAGCAGTAGCTTCACGGTTACTCAAACCGCGGCTCGACCGGTTCCGCCCCGCTGCCGAGGGGCGGCCGACCGGCCGGCCGCGGAACGCTGTCCGCGCCAGGACAACGTGCCAGTGCCTGCCCATCCCAACCCACCCAGGGAGCACACATGGCCATGTCCGAGGAAGCCGCCGCCACGGCGGAGGCACCCGACACACCGGCCGGGCCCGGAAGAGGACGCGTCCGTCTGAAGCGCGCCGCCCTGATGGCCGTCCCGGCCGTCATAGCGAGCGGCGTGCTGATGACGCTCACCGCGCAGGGCGTGCTCGCCACGCAGTTCTCGATCTCCGGCATGCCCTTCACGATCACCGCGACCAAGCTCCACGGCGACGGCTTCGAGCAGTTCGGGAGCCTCGACCACATGATCAAGAACAGCCCCAACCAGGGGCACACCGGCGGCCAGGTGCTGGTCGCGGTGACGGCGATCAAGACGGCCCAGATCACCGACCTGTGCCAGAGCGTCGACCTCGGCGGCATCAACCTGGTGATCCACGCCGGTGACGCCGGCACCCCGGTCACCGCGGAGAACCTCACCACCGACTCCGACATGATGTCCGGCGACGCCTCGTTCTCCAACATCGAGATCGGCCGCGACGCCAGCGAGTACACCAAGGCCGGGGTCCCCGGCCGGCCGGGCGTCTTCGGCCAACAGGCGGACACCGTCGACATGGTGAACGTGAACCAGCACAACTACGCCAGCACCGCGGCCAGCTTCAAGCTGCCGCACCTGAAGCTGGCGTTCAGCTCGAAGGGCTGCTGATGACGGAGCCCACACCGCCGGGTGCCCGTGGCGCAGGGGAGGGGGCCGAGGGGACGGCTCCCGTCCCGGCCGCGGCGGGCGCCGATCCCGGCCGCGATCCCGGGCACGTCTTCGTGCCCGTCTTCGGGCCCGGCGCCGCGGAGGCGCCCGGGCCCGGTGTCGCGCCCGGCCCCGGGTCCGCACCGACCGCCGGGGCCGCGGCAGCCGTCGCGCCCGCCCGTCCGGTCAAGCGGGACTGGCGGGGGCAGCGGCCGTTCTGGGGCGGCCTGCTGGTGACGCTCGGGGGCGCCGAGATCCTCTTCACCCTGCGGGCGCCGCTGCCGGTGGTCCTGCACATGGGGATGCAGGGGATCGCCGGCTACCTCGTGCCGGCGGTGATGGTGCTCTGCGGGGTGCTGATCGTCTTCAACCCGGCGCAGCGGCTGTTCTACTCGTTCATGGCCGTGCTCGCGTCGCTGGGCAGCTGGCTGACGTCCAACATGGGCGGCTTCCTGCTCGGGATGCTGCTGGGCATGATCGGCGCCTGCGTCACCTTCGGGTGGGTGCCCGACCAGCCGCTCCGGCGCGGCCGGGCCCGGCGCGAGCAGCGCAGGGCGGAGCGGCGCGCGGCGGGCGACCAGGTGGCCGGCGCGGCGGGGGTGTGACTGCGCCCCGCCCTCGGTGTGGGGAGAGCACCGAGGGCGGGGCGGTCGTGGTCGCGCTCGGGGGAGTGCCGAGGACGGGGCGGTTGTGGCCGCGGTCGTCGGAGCGCCGAGGGCGGGGATCAGATCGTCGCGGCGTCGATCACGAACCGGTAGCGGACGTCGCTCGCCAGCACCCGCTCGTACGCCTCGTTGATCTGGTCGGCGCGGATCAGCTCGATCTCGGCGGTGATGCCGTGCTCGCCGCAGAAGTCCAGCATGTCCTGCGTGGCCCGCAGGCCGCCGATCATCGAGCCGGCGAGCGAGCGGCGGCCGAGGAGCAGCGCGTGGGCGTTCACCGACACCGGCTTCTCCGGCGCGCCGACCTGGACGAGCGTGCCGTCGGTGCGCAGCAGGCCGAGGTAGGCGCTGAGGTCGAGGTCGGCCGAGACGGTGTTGACGACCAGGTCGAAGCGGCCCGCGAGCTCGGTGAAGGTGGCCGGGTCGGAGGTGGCGCGGTAGTCGTCGGCGCCGAGCTTCACGCCGTCCTCGCGTTTGCGGAGCGACTGGCTGAGCACGGTGACGTCGGCGCCGAGCGCGTGGGCGATCTTGACGCCCATGTGGCCGAGGCCGCCGAGGCCGACGATGGCGACCTTCTTGCCCGGGCCCGCGCCCCAGTGGGTGAGCGGCGAGTAGAGCGTGATGCCCGCGCACAGCAGCGGCGCGGCGGCGTCGAGCGGCAGGTTGTCGGGGATGCGCAGCGCGTAGTTCTCGTCGACGACGACCTCCTTGGCGTAGCCGCCGTACGTGGGCCGGCCGTCGCGGCCGATGGCGTTGTAGGTGAAGGTGGCGCCGCCGGTGCAGTACTGCTCCTGGCCGGCCCGGCAGTTGTCGCACGTGCGGCAGGAGTCGACGAAGCAGCCGACGCCGACGCGGTCGCCGGCCTTCCACTTCGTGACGCCGGGGCCGACCTCGCTCACGACGCCGGCGATCTCGTGGCCCGGCACCATCGGGAAGATGCCGGTGCCCCAGTCCTCGTTGACCTGGTGGATGTCGGAGTGGCAGATGCCGGAGAACCTGACGTCGATCACGATGTCGTGCTCGCCTACCGTCCGGCGCTCGACGGTGGTCTTCTGCAGCGGGGACTTCGCGGTGAGCGCCGCGTAGGCGGCGATGGTGCGGGTGGCGTTCGCGTCGGTGTGCGTGTCGGCGTGCGTGTCGTTCGTGATGCCCGTGTTCGTCATGTCCTCAAGGCTGCGCCGGGCCGCGCGGGCCAACCAGACCAACGATCTACGTACGCAAACCGGGCGTACGGCCCGCAGACGTAGGAACGCGGAACGTAGGGACGCGGAACGTAGGGGCCCGGAACCTAGGGGAGCGGAACGTAGGAGCGCGCAACCTACGCACGGCAGTGTCACCCTCGCCCGCCCCCGGCGGCGGCCGGTCCCCCGCATACTGCAGGCATGGACCAGCGCACCGAACTCAGCGAGTTCCTCCGTTCCCGCCGCGCCCGCCTGCGGCCCGAGGACGTGGGCCTGCCCGACCTCGGCACCCGACGCCGGGTGCCGGGCC
Organism: Kitasatospora sp. NPDC093558; assembly: GCF_040683475.1. Lineage (NCBI taxonomy): Bacteria > Bacillati > Actinomycetota > Actinomycetes > Kitasatosporales > Streptomycetaceae > Kitasatospora > Kitasatospora sp. NPDC093558. Next base: position 7,897 of record NZ_JBFBDY010000147.1, read on the forward strand.
TGCGCCGCGAGGAGCTGGCCCAGCTCGCCGGGGTGAGCACCGCGTACTACACGCGGCTGGAGCAGGGCCACGGCGAGAGCGTCTCCGCCGCCGTGCTGGACGCCATCGCCCGCGCGCTGCGGCTCGGCCCGGCCGAGCGCGAGCACCTCGGCCGGCTCACCAAGCCCGCCCGCCGCCGTCCGGGCCGGGCCGCCACCCGGGTCCAGCAGGTCCGGCCCGCGCTCCAGCAGCTCCTCGACGCGATGGAGGGCGTGCCCGCGTACGTCCTCGGCCGGCGGCTGGACATCATCGCGTGGAACCGGCTCGGCACCGCCCTGCTCGGCGACTTCGACGCGATGCCGCCCGAGCAGCGCAACATGGCCTGGCACGTCTTCCTCGACCCGGCCGCCCGCGAGCTGTACGGGGACTGGGAGGGGAAAGCCACCGACGTCACCGGCCTCCTGCGGTCCGAGGCCGGACGTGATCCGGACGATCCGCGGCCCGCCGCGCGGCACTAGCGGTAGCAGTAGGAGTCCGACGACGCGTCGCCGCCCGCGAGGTGCGTCTGGTGCACGCGCAGCCCGCGGAACTCCTCGCCGTGCGGGAAGAACCGCTCGTCCACGGTGAGCCCGCCCGCCTCGGTGTCGGCGTCCAGCTTGACGATCCACGGCTCGATGCCGTCCGGGTAGAACTGGTCGTCCCACGCGCCGTACAGCGAGTTGGTGAGGTAGAGCCGCCGCCCGTCCCGGCTGATCTCGACCATCTGCGGCGCCCCGCTCAGCGGGCGCTGCGGCTCGGCCGGGTGCGGGGTGCGGGCGGTGACCCCGCCCAGGCGCACCGAGGCGGTCCTGCGGGGGTGGAAGGGGTCCGACACGTCGAACTGGAAGATCTCGCCGGTGCCCCAGGCCGACACGTACAGCCAGCGGTCGTCCACCGACAGGTTGATGTCGGTGACCAGCGGCGGCACCGCGCCGAACGGCTGCAGCGCGGGCGGCAGGTCCTCGGTCTTGGCGGGCTCGGCCGGGATGTCGATCACCTTGCGCGCGGTGAACGCCGGCCCGTCCCGGTACCAGAGCCAGACGGAGGACGAGAGGTCCTCGACGTTCGCGACCACGCCCGCGAAGCCCCACTCCGCCTGCGGGTCGTGGGCCGGGCGCAGCTCCAGCACCATCTGGTACTGGTCGCCGAAGTCGACCCGCTGGAGGTGGCGGCCGGAGTCCAGCTCCCAGAAGTGCAGCGCGTGCCCGTACTTGCGCCCGAGCAGCAGCTCCGGCACGACGCCGTCCTCGACCATCCACGGCGTGCCCCACTCGCTGGTGATGCCGACGTTCGTCCCGAGGTGCCACCACACGTCGTACGCCAGGTGCTGCGGCCCGCGCTCGGTCTCCCACGCGCGCAGCACGTCGAAGGTGGTGTGGTCGAGCAGCGCCACCCCGCCGGGCCCGTCCGTCCCGTCCCCGGCGCCGAGGCAGGACAGGAACACCCCGCCCGGCCCGCAGTGCAGCGTGTGCGGCCGCGAGTACCCCGCTCTGGCCGCCAGCTCGGCCGCCTCCACCGTCTTCACCAGCCGCGGCCGCACCGGGTCGGGCCGGGTGTCCATCACGTGCACCCGCGACGACCGCAGCCCGGGCAGCAGCAGGTAGCGCCGCTCCGGGTTCTCGTGGCAGGCGTGCGCCAGCGCGCTGGAGCACGCGTTCCACCCGAAGTGGTGCAACTCGTCCCCGAGGGTGGGCAGTTCGGCGAAGTTCAGGACCTTCCCGTAGCTCGCCGATGCCGGATCGACGTCCACCGTCAGCAGCGCGTCCGGCCGCCGCCCCGCCCGGTCGAACCCGGCGACGTACGCCAGCGTCTCCGCCGGCGCGGCCATCGCCTCCGCCGCCGACCGGTACAACGACGGATCGGCGTGCCCGCCCGCCCCGCCGTGCCCCGCCATCGGCCCCTCGCCCTGCTGCACCATCTACGGACCCCCTCAACTCGCCTGCCGGCCACGGGAAGTGACGCGCGTCCGGGTAGCGTTCCACACCCCCACCGGCGCACCACAGGCGCACGGGGAGCGGGCCGGTGGTGCGGGTCGATTCGGGGGCGAACGCCCCGCTCCGCCCGGCACCCGGCGGGATCGGTAGGGTGATCGGCACCGGCCGCGGCCCCGGGCCGCTGCCGCGTCCGCCTGGTGGAGGCCATACCGGAGGTGCACGGCATGACGTTCGAGGACAACGGTGCTTACGACACTCGCAACCGGGTCTCGGGCACCGTGTCCGGTTCCGTGCTCCAAGCGGGGCGGGTCGGGAACGTCACCTTCAACCAGTACGGTCGGCCGGGCGACGAGCCGAGCCGGAGCCTTCGCCGGATCCTCCCGCACGACGAGGTGGTGCGGGGCCTCCTCGGCCGTCGGACCTACCTGACCGGGGGTCAGCTTCCGTTCGTCAGCCCCGGGCCCGGGCACGAGGCCGACCCCGGGGCCCTGCTCCGCCGGCTGTCGGCACCCGAGCCGCGCGGAGTGCTGCTGATCGGACCGGCCGGCGCGGGGAAGACCAGGACGTGCTACGAGGTCGCCGAGGCGGCCCACCGCGCCGGGTGGCGGGTCCTCCACGTCCAACCGCACAACTCCGTGACGGTGGACGACCTGGCGCACGCGGTACTGGGAGCCGGATGCGACCGGGTCCTGCTGCTGTTCGACTACCTCGACACCTGTTCCCAGGTGGACCTGCAGGTCCTGGCCAACAGCCTCCTGCCGGAGGCCAAGCGCACGGGCGTCGCCGTGGCGGTGATCGCGTCGGTCCGGCCCAGCGGCCATCACGATCTGCTGCGGCGGGGCTCCGCGGAACTGTTCGACGACGTCGCGCTGCGGCAGGACGAGGACCACCAGTCACGGGTCGTCGAGCACATCCTGCGCGAGGTCGCCCCCGTGTCCCTGCGCCGGTGGGGGATGGCGGCGCTCTCCCGGACCTGTGGTCGTCGCCCGGTCATCGCCCTGCTGATCGCGCGCGCTCTCGAGCAACTGCTCGCGGCAGGGCACACCGACGCGGACCTCACGCGCGTGCGACGCGGGGAGCTCCACGGCTGGTTGCAGGAGGCGCTGCGCAGGGACAGGCTGACCGCGGCGCGCAGCCGGGAACCGGCCACGCCGCTGGACCGGGTCGCCCCGGACACGTGGCAACTGGCCGCCGCCGTGGCCGTTGCGGTTTGCCCCCAGGCCCGTGCGGCGGTCGAGGGCGCGGTCGATTCGCTGCTCGACCGCGAGGCGGGGGAGCACCCCGGTCGGTTGGGCGGGCGACGCGTCGTCGACACCCTGCTGTCCCTCGGGTGGATGGACGAGACGGACGGCGAGCTGTACGTCGTGCACGACATCGTCGTCGACGAACTGGTGGCCCAGGTCCTGTTCCCGCCGCCCGGCTTCAGCATCGACGATCAGGGCGCCGGTGCCCTCTTCGCCGCGGCGACCGAGCGGGTCCGCTCGCTGGCCCGGTTCGCCGGACACCTCCGGCGCCTGACCGCCGACCTCGCGGCGGACGGCATCGGCAGACGGGCGGCCGTGCTGGAGCGGTTCTGCCACGACTGGGTCATGGCACACGCGAACCGGCTGGGCGGGAGGCTGGAGCGTTCGGGCAAGGACGGTGAGCAGGCGCTGCTGACGATGGTGACCAGCCCGCCCTGGAAGAACGCGGCGGCCGAAGCGTGGCAGGAACTGGTCCAACCGTGGCTGAACCGGGCCGAGGAGTCCTTTTCCGCACGACCGTTCCTCGACGCTGCCCTCTCCGACGACCGGAACGCCGCGCGCCCCCTCATCGAGGGCGCGCTGTCCTGGCTGTCACGGCGAGGGCAGCAGACCGATGCCGATCACGTGATCCGGGCGCTGCTGGGCCGGACCGACCTCTCACCGGCCGAGGAGCAGCTCACTGTGGAGTGTGCCTTGGAGTGGGTGAGGGAGCACCCCGGATGGCAGACCACGCCCGCGGTGCTGAACCTCGTCCTGTCGCGGAGGCACCAGGCGGAGCGCCTGACCACGGTGGCGCAGTGCGTGCTCGACTGGCTCCGGCCCAGACGCCGGACCGAGGCGGGAATCAAGGTACTGAAGCGGCTCCTCGAGCACGACGGCCTGCCCGGCGGGCTGCGCCGCACCGTCGTGGCCCAGGCGCTGAGCTGGTCCGCCGACAGCCGTGGTGCCGGATCGTCCGCCACCGTGATGCTTTTCCAGGCAGTGGTGGCCTGCCAGGGCGTGGAGAGCGACCAGGAACGCATGGCGCGGGACCTCGCGGTCGCCTGGCTCTCCCGGTACGGCGTGCGCGTGCCCGAGGCCGGCTCGCTGCTCTCCACGCTCCTCCTGTCGCACAGCCCCGATCACGGTGACGTCCCCGAGGAGGTGATCGCCGTGACCTTCGGCTGGCTGGACGCCAATCGGGCGGCGTCGGTCCAGAGCGGACGCGTCATCCAGGCCCTGCTGTGGCTGCCGCAAACGTCCGGCGAACAGCTGGTCAGGGCCGCGGATCTCGCCGTTGCCGAGCTCCGGGACCGGCCCGCCCAGCCCGCGCTGATCGGGTGCCTGCTCAGCCGCAGGGAGGGGCTGACACCCGGCCAGGCACGGTTCGGCATCACGCGTGCACTGGAATGGTGCGAGTCCCACCCGACCCGCAAGGCACAACGACCCGTACTGTCCCCGCTGCTGAGGCGCTCCGACCTGGAGCCCGGTCAGGCGGCACGGGCCATTGACGCCGGCCTCGACCGGTTGGCGCGGAGCACGGCCGGCAGCGTCGCGCGGGAGATCCTCTGCGGGCTGCTGGAACGCCGTGATCTTTCACCGTCGCAGTCGGCCGCGGTGCTGGAACACACGACGACCTGGCTGCACGCAAACGGCTCCTCGCCGCGCGCGGCGTTCGTCGTGCTCCACCTGCTGGAGCGCAGCGACCTGCCTCCTGACGTCGAGGCGGATGCCGTCCGCCGGGCCGAGGCCGCCCTCCTGGCTCCGCCCGCGGCCCTGTCGGTGCCCCGGCTGCGCGCGCAGCTGGACCGGCGGAGGCGGTGAACGGCGAAAGCCGGTCCACGGACCGGCCGATCGCCGAGGCCGCCGCGCGGGGTCGGGCTACCGGCCGGTATCGTCGGGGCTCGGGAACGGTGGAGACCTGCTGCGGCGGGCCCGAGTGCGGATAGGTGCGGCGAGAAGCGATGGAGTTTCGGGAAGACATCCTGGGTGCCCCTTACGAGGCGGTCGAGCTGCCGCTGCGGCGCGACTACGAGGGCGAGGTCTGCGCGACGCTCGTGCGCCGGCTCGTGCCGGGGTCCGAGAAGGCCGTGCTGTACGTCCACGGGTACAACGACTACTTCTTCCAGACCAACCTCGCCGACCACTTCGTCGCGCTCGGGTTCTCCTTCTACGCGCTCGACCTGCGCAAGTACGGGCGCTCGCTGCGCCCGCACCAGTCGCCGAACTTCGTGCGCGACCTCGCCGAGTACGACGAGGAGATCGACGAGGCGGTGCGGATCGTCCGCGAGGTGGACGGGCACCGGCAGGTGCTGCTCAACGGGCACTCCACCGGCGGCCTGATCGGGGCCCTGTGGGCCGGGCGCCGCGCCGGGCGGGGCCTGATCGACGGGCTGTTCCTGAACAGCCCCTTCCTGTCCATGCCGGCCTCGGCCGCCGTCGTGACCGTCGGCGGCCCGGCCGTCGCGGCCATCGCCCGCGTCGCGCCGACCCGCGTGCTGCCGACCGGGCTCAACCCGCACTACACGCACAGCCTCCACAAGGACCACCGCGGCGAGTGGGACTTCGACCTCCGGCTCAAGCGGCCCGAGGGCTTCCCGCTGTTCGCCGGCTGGCTCTCGGCCATCCACCAGGGGCACCGGCGGGTGCGGCGCGGGCTCGGCATCGACGTGCCGGTGCTGCTCATGGCGTCCACCGCCTCGATCTCCACCACCAAGTGGCACAACGCCCTGCACCACGCCGACGGCGTCCTGCGCGCCGACGACATCGCCGCCCAGGGCCCGCACCTCGGCCGGCACGTCACCATCGTCCGGATCGAGGGCGGCATGCACGACCTCGTCCTGTCCGGCGAGGCGGCGCGCACCGAGGTCTTCGCCGAACTCGACCGCTGGCTCGACGCCTACCTCCCGGCCGTGCCGGTCGGGGAGCCCGCGTGACCGACGAACCGGTGCCGGTCGGGCGCCCCACCGACCTCGGGTTCGCCAAGCTCATGCCCGACATCGACCGCGACGGCGGCTGGCTGCTCACCCTCGACGGCACCCCGCAGTCGTACGTCGACCTCGCCGACCCGACGCACCTGGAGTTCGAGTACACCCGCCGCCTCGGCCACCTCGCCGACGCGCTCGCCCCCGCCGGGCGCCCCCTCGACGTCCTGCACCTCGGCGGCGGGGCGCTCACCGTGCCCCGGTACGTCGCCGC
>NZ_JBFBDY010000148.1:0-14255 GCF_040683475.1 Kitasatospora sp. NPDC093558
CTCTGTCATGTACGGCATTGTGCTCGGGTTCCCGTGCGTCCGCCGTGACGGCCGCCACCACCCGGCTGCGCCTGCGCACGGACTGTGTCGGTGCCCTCGCCAAGCTGCGCGAGGCGCTGCTCGCCGCCTCGTTCACCGCCGACGGCTGCCTCGACCTGCTCGGGCCCACCGGCTACGCGGCGCTGGCCCGCAGCGAGGCGGTCCCGGCACTGCGCGCGACCCGCGGCGACGGCCCGCTGGAGACGCTGGTCCGGCTGTTCCTGCTCCAGCAGCCGGTGCCGTACAAGGCCGCCGCGGCCGCCCTGCCGGTCGAGGACTGCCTCGCGGACGGCTGGCTGCGCCCGGACGGCGACCTGGTGCGCGCCACCGTGGACGTCCGCCCGTACGCCAACGAGGTCGCCGGACTGCCCAGTTCGGACGCCTGGGTGGTCTCCGACCTGGGCTGCGCGGTCGGCGGCGCGGGCGGCATCGGCTCCGGCGAGACCGCGCACGGCGTGGCCCGCAGGGACCTCGTGCTCGGGGTCGGCGGCGCGTCCACGACGCTCGCCAACATCACCGTGCGCCGGCCGGTCCGGACCGCGCTGGACCTCGGTTCGGGCTCCGGCGTGCAGGCGCTGCACGCGGCCCGGCACGCCCAGAAGGTCACCGCCACCGACCTCAACCCGCGCGCGCTGCGCTTCTCCGAGCTGACCCTGGCGCTGTCCGGCTTCGACAACACCGAGGCCGCCGCCGGGAGCCTCTTCGAGCCGGTCGGGGACCGGAAGTTCGACCTGATCGTCTCCAACCCGCCGTTCGTCATCTCGCCGGCCGGCCGGTTCACCTACCGTGACGGCGGCATGGCCGGCGACGACCTGTGCCGCACCCTGGTCCGCTCCGCCGCCGCCCACCTGGAGCCGGGCGGCTACTGCCAGTTGCTGGCCAACTGGCAGCACGTCAAGGGCGAGGACTGGCACGAGCGGCTGGCCGGCTGGGTCGCGGGCACCGGGCTGGACGCCTGGATCGTCCAGCGCGAGGTCCAGGACGTGGCCCAGTACGCCGAGTTGTGGCTGCGCGACGGCGGCGACCACCGCGGTCCCGGCGGCGACTACCAGGCCCGGTACGGCGAGTGGCTGGACGCCTTCGAGGCGGGCCGGGTCGAGGGCATCGGGATGGGCTGGATCACCCTGCGGGCGAGCGGCGCCGAGCGTCCGACGGTCCGGGTGGAGGAGTGGCCGCACCCGGTGGAGCAGCCCCTCGGCCCGCACATCGAGGAGTGGTTCGACCGGCAGGACTTCCTGCGCTCGCACGACGACGCGGGCCTGCTCGCGGCCCGGTACGTGCTGGCCGACGAGGTCGTCCAGGAGCAGGTCGGCGCGCCCGGCGCGGAGGACCCGGAGCACGTGATCCTGCGTCACAACCGCGGCATGCGGCGGGCCACCAAGGTGGACACCGTCGGCGCGGGCTTCGTCGGGGTCTGCGACGGGACGCTGTCGGCGGGCGAGATCGTGGACGCCATCGCGCAGTTGCTCGGCGAGGACCGCGTCGTCCTGCGGGACCGCGTGCCGGAGTCGCTGCGGCTGCTGACCGAGCAGGGCTTCATCCGTCCCGTCGCCTGATGCCCACAAGCCCTCGGCACCAGTGAACCGGTGGACCGGGGGCCCGTCGCCCGAGGGGGACGGGCTGCCGGTTCACCTTCCCGTAGCCCCTGGTTCGTCCGTCGGCCTCCGGGCAGCCGTCCGGCGTTGGCTCCCCACTGCAAGGCTCTGTCCACAGGCTGTGGACAGAGCTGGGGAGCCGGGGGGCGAGGGGTGGACAGGACGACGGCGGTCGTGGGCGGGCTGGTGCTCGCCCTGTTCGGTGGCGCGCTGCTGCTCTGGTGCGCCGCCGAAGTGCGCCTTCGCCACCGGATCCGCCGGCGGGGGGTGCCGGCCGAGGCCGTCGTCGTCGCCGAGGACGACCCGCACGGCGAGCTCGACAGCGCGCCGTTGCTCGCCTTCTCCGCCCTGCCATCGGTCGGCGGCTCCGGCACCGGGCGGTACGCCGAGCGGGTGCTCGCCCGTCCGCGCGGCCACACGCCGCTGCGCCGCCCCGCCCGCTTCGCCCCCGGCACGGCCGTCCGGGTCTGTTACGACCCGCGCCGCCCGGAGCGCGTCGTCCTGGCGGCGGGGGAGATCAGCCGCCCGGCGGTGGCGGACCTGCTGTGGAGCGCGCTCGGCACCTGTTGCCTGGCGGCGGGGACGGGCCTGCTGGCCGCCGTCGTCGGCTGAACCCGCCGGGCCGGGACCGCTCGCTTGGCTCCCGCTGGCCGCCCCGGTTTCTCGGCTCGCTTGGCTCCCGTCGGCCGCGCCGGTTTCTCGGCTCGCTTGGCTCCCGTCGGCCGCGCCGGTCGACCCGGCTGGTTCGCGCCATCCGGCCCCGTGCGCTCCGCCGATTTTCCGTTGACAGATCTTGAAATCCGTCATTCCATCCTCCGGAACCCGCCGATGCCCCCCTCCACGGGGCGCGATGCTCCATCATCGGGTTACCGTTCGAGTGGCGTCGGTGGGCCTGGCAAGTGAAAACGCGGGATCCGTCCGTTTGACAAGGGTGGCCGGGGTACGGTCACACTCCGCTGGTGGGGTCGTCGTTCAGCGGCTGCCCCGGGACGGTGGAAGGGGTCGGGCGGAGCGCAGCCCGTGCTGCCGGCGCCGACCAGCTCACATAACGACCGGGAGAGAAGAGCGAAGGTGTCCCCGAGCAGCGAGACCGCGCACGGACAGCGACTCGTCATTGTCGAGTCGCCGGCCAAGGCGAAGACGATCAAGGGCTACCTGGGCCCCGGCTACATCGTCGAGGCGAGCGTCGGGCACATCCGCGACCTGCCCAGCACCGCGGCCGAGGTGCCGGACAAGTACACCGGCGAGGTGCGCCGCCTCGGGGTGGACGTGGACCACGACTTCGCTCCCATCTACGTGGTCAACGCGGACAAGAAGTCCCAGGTCAGCAAGTTGAAGTCGCTGCTCGCGGAGTCCGACGAGCTCTTCCTCGCCACCGATGAGGACCGCGAGGGCGAGGCCATCGCGTGGCACCTCCAGCAGGTCCTCAAGCCCAAGGTGCCGGTGCACCGGATGGTGTTCCACGAGATCACCAAGACGGCCATCCAGGAGGCGGTGGCCAACCCGCGCGAGCTGAACCAGCGCCTGGTCGACGCCCAGGAGACCCGCCGCATCCTCGACCGCCTCTACGGCTTCGAGGTCTCGCCGGTGCTGTGGAAGAAGGTCATGCCGAAGCTGTCGGCCGGCCGCGTGCAGTCCGTCGCGACCCGCCTGGTGGTCGAGCGCGAGCGCGAGCGGATCGCCTTCCGCAGCGCGTCCTACTGGGACCTCGTCGGCACCTTCGGCACCGGCCGCACCCCGGCCGACGCGGCCAACCCGGAGACCTTCGGCGCCCGGCTCGCGAGCGTCGACGGCAAGCGGATCGCCAGCGGCCGCGACTTCGGTTCGGACGGCCGCCTGAAGGCCGGCAGCACCAACACCCTCCACCTGGACGAGCAGGCCGCCCGCCAGCTGGCCGCCGCCCTGGAGCGGACCGCGTTCAGCGTCCGCAGCGTCGAGTCCAAGCCCTACCGCCGCTCGCCGTACGCGCCGTTCCGCACCACCACGCTCCAGCAGGAGGCCAGCCGCAAGCTGGGCTTCGGCGCCAAGCGGACCATGCAGGTGGCCCAGAAGCTGTACGAGAACGGCTTCATCACCTATATGCGCACCGACTCCACCACCCTGTCGGACACCGCGGTCTCCGCCGCCCGCGCGCAGGTCACCCAGCTGTACGGCGCCGACTACCTGCCGGACGCCCCGCGCACCTACGCGAGCAAGGTCAAGAACGCCCAGGAGGCGCACGAGGCCGTCCGCCCCTCCGGCGACCGCTTCCGTACCCCGGCCGAGACCGGCCTGAGCGGTGACGACTTCCGGCTGTACGAGCTGATCTGGATGCGCACCGTCGCCTCCCAGATGAAGGACGCGGTCGGCCAGTCCGTCACCGTCCGGGTCGGCGGCACCTCCGCGGACGGCCGGGACGTCGAGTTCTCCGCCTCCGGCAAGATCATCACCTTCCACGGTTTCCTCAAGGCCTACGTCGAGGGCGCCGACGACCCGAACGCCGAGCTCGACGACCGCGAGCGCCGGCTGCCGCAGGTCGCCCAGGGCGACCCGCTGGCCGCCGACCAGCTCACCCCCGAGGGCCACGCGACCAAGCCGCCGGCGCGCTACACCGAGGCCTCGCTGGTCAAGGAGCTGGAGGACCGGGAGATCGGCCGCCCCTCCACGTACGCGTCGATCATCGACACGATCATCCAGCGCCGGTACGTCTTCAAGAAGGGGACGGCGCTCGTCCCCTCCTTCCTCTCCTTCGCCGTGGTCAACCTGCTGGAGAAGCACTTCGGCCGGCTGGTCGACTACGACTTCACCGCCAAGATGGAGGACGACCTCGACCGGATCGCCGCCGGTGAGGCGCAGTCCGTGCCGTGGCTGAAGCGCTTCTACTTCGGCGAGGGCGAGGGCATCGAGACCGGGCGCGCCGCCGACGCGGGCAACGGCGACGGCGACCACCTGGGCGGCCTGAAGGAGCTCGTCACCGACCTCGGCGCGATCGACGCGCGCGAGATCAGCTCGTTCCGCGTCAGCGACGACATCACCCTGCGGGTCGGCCGCTACGGTCCGTACGTCGAGCGCGCCTCCGCCGTCGAGGGCGAGCCCGGCCAGCGCGCCGACATCCCGGACGACCTGCCGCCGGACGAGCTCACCGTCGAGCTGGCCGAGGAGCTGCTGGCCAAGCCCAGCGGCGACTTCGAGCTCGGCCCGGACCCCGTCAGCGGCAACATGCTGGTCGCCAAGGACGGCCGCTACGGCCCGTACGTGACCGAGATCCTGCCCGAGGGCACCCCGAAGACGGGCAAGAACGCGGTCAAGCCGCGCACCGCCTCGCTGTTCAAGACGATGTCGCTGGAGAGCGTCACCCTGGAGGACGCGCTGCGGCTGCTCTCGCTGCCGCGCGTGGTCGGGGCGGACGCCGAGGGCGTCGAGATCACCGCGCAGAACGGCCGCTACGGTCCGTACCTCAAGCGCGGCACCGACTCGCGCTCGCTCACCAGCGAGGACCAGCTCTTCACGATCACCCTCGACGAGGCGCTGGCGATCTACGCGCAGCCCAAGCAGCGCGGCCGGGCCGCCGCCGCCCCGCCGCTGCGCGAGCTCGGCACGGACCCGGTCAGCGAGCGTCCGGTCGTGGTCAAGGACGGCCGCTTCGGGCCGTACGTGACCGACGGCGAGACCAACGCCACGCTGCGCAAGGACGACGACGTCGCCACGATCACGCCGGAGCGCGGCTACGAGCTGCTCGCCGAGAAGCGGGCGCGCGGGCCGGTGAAGAAGACGGCGAAGAAGGCCCCGGCGAAGAAGGCGGCCGCCACCAAGACGGCGGCGACCAAGACCGCGGCGAAGAAGACCGCAGCGAAGAAGACGGCGGCCAAGAAGACCACCACGGCCGCGGCGAAGAAGACGGCGGCGAAGAAGACTGCCGCCAGCAAGACCACCGCCACCGACGAGGGCTGACGCTCCGACGACGGCACTCGGGCCCGCGCCCCCTTCACCGGGGGCGCGGGCCCTCGGCGTGTCGCGGGTGGGCCCGAGGGCCGTTCGGGGCCGGCGGGTGTGTGTGCGGGGATCGTCACAACCCGGTGATGAGCGCGATCCGGAACGCCGTTCATCGCTTTCCGGCCAACCCCCGACCGCTACGCTGACCGTATGACGAGCGAGGAGCAGCCCACCCCCAGCGCCGCCCCGGCCGCCAGAGCCGCGATGCCCGACCTGCCCGAGGTCGCGCCCGCCGGAACCCCGGTGGAACGGGCCCGCGCGCTGCTGCGTACGCGGTCCTACCGGCGCCTGTGGACCAACCAGCTGATCGGCGGCACCGCCGACCGGCTCGGCGAACTGGTGCTGCTCGCGCTCACCGTGATCGCCACCGCGCTCGGCGGTCAGTTCGGCGACCTGCCGCGCAGCCTCGCCTTCGCCATCGCCGCGGTCTTCGCCGCCCGGCTGGCGGCCACCCTGCTGACCGGCGTCCTGCTCCTGGGGCCGGTGCACCAGCTGGTCGTCGGCAAGCTGGACCGGCGCTGGACGCTGTTCGGCGCGGACGCGCTGCGCGCCGTACTGATCGGCATCGCGCCCTGGTGGGCCGTGTGGCTGGGCTCCGGCCCGAAGCCGTCCGGCGCCGCCGTGTACGTCCTGCTCGCCACCGTCTTCGTGACCGGCGCCGCCGAGCGCGTGTGGGCGGTCGCCAAGGACGCCGCCGTCCCCGGCCTGCTGCCGGCCGCCGACCCGTACGCCCCCGTCGCCGAGCAGCGGCCGTCCGCCGCCAACCTGGAGACCGTCCGGAGCGTCGACCGGTTCACCGGCTGGGTCTGCCTGCCGCTCGCCGCCGTCGGCCTGGTCGCGTTCACCCTGCTCAACAACATCTTCGCGGCGCTCGGCTCGGACTGGCTCCGGGCCCACCAGGTGACCTTCGCCGCCCTCGGCGCGGCCGGCCTGTTCACCGCCTCCGCCGTCCGCGGCTACCTCCAGCAGCTGGCCGTCGGCCCGGTCGCCGTCGCCCCGTACTCGCCGCTGCAGGGCCTGCGCGCCCCGACGGACGCGACCCCCGGCCCCGCCCTCAAGAAGGGCCGCACCGGCAGCGCCCCCTACTTCACCTTCGCCGTCGCCGCCGCCTACGCCTCGATGGCCGGCGTCGCCGCGCTCGCGCTGCTCACCGCCGCCGAGCACCGCGCCGGGCCGATCGGCTACGGCCTGCTCGTGCTGGCCGCCACCGGCGCGCCGGCCGCCGGCGTCCGGCTCACCCGGGCCACCCTGCCCTCCCTCGCCCGCCGCCGGCTGCTCGCGCTGGCGCTGATCACCGAGGGCGTGACCCTGATCCTGGCCGGGCTCGTGCTCGACTACGTCCTGGTCCTGCTGCTCACCGTGCTGGCTGGCCTCGCCGCCGGGATCGTCGTCTCGGCCGGGCGCACCCTGCTCGCGCAGGAGGTCGAGGAGGCCCGGCTGCCCAAGGTCACCGAGCACCTGTACGCGGTGCTGCGGGTGGTCGTCGGTGCCGCGCTGGTCGCCGTCCCGCTGATCGCCGGGGCCTACGGCGACGTCGAGTACGGCACGGTCGAGCCCGGCTCGTTCACGTTCATCCACGGCGGCGCGGCCCTCGCGGTCGCCACCGCAGGCCTGCTCACGCTGGTGCTCGCCGCCGTCGTGCTGGTCAAGACCGACGACCGGCGCGGCACCGCCCCGTTCGGCCGCGACCTGGTCGACGCCGTCCGCGGCGGCAGCGGCCCGGCGCCGCACCGCACCACCGGCACCGGCTTCTTCATCGCCCTGGAGGGCGGCGACGGCGCCGGCAAGTCCACCCAGGCCCAGGCGCTCGCCGAGTGGATCCGCGGCAAGGGCCACGAGGTGGTGCTCACCCGCGAGCCCGGCGGCAGCCCGGTCGGGCAGCGGCTGCGCGGCCTCGTCCTGGACGTCGGCAACACCGGCCTCTCGCACCGCGCCGAGGCCCTGATCTACGCGGCCGACCGGGCCGAGCACGTCGAGAACGTCATCCGCCCCGCCCTCGCGCGCGGCGCCGTCGTCATCACCGACCGGTACATGGACTCCTCCATCGCCTACCAGGGCGCCGGCCGCGACCTCGCCGCGACCGAGGTCGCGCGGATCTCCCGCTGGGCCACCGGCGGACTGGTGCCCGACCTGACCGTCGTCCTGGACGTCGACCCGACCAAGGCCCGCGAGCGCTTCACCGAGGCGCTGGACCGGCTGGAGTCCGAGCCGACCGAGTTCCACCAGCGGGTCCGCTCCGGCTTCCTCGCCCTCGCGGCGGCCGACCCGGCGCGCTACCTGGTCGTCGACGCCGGTCAGGCGCCCGGCTTCGTCACCACCGCGATCCGCCACCGGCTCGACCGCGAGCTGCCCCTCTCCGAGCAGGAGAAGGCCGCCCGGGTCGAGCAGGAGCGGCTGGCGCGGGAGGCCGCCGAGCGGCGCGCCGCCGAGGAGGCCCGGAAGAAGGCCGAGGCGGAGGCCGCCGAGCGCAAGCGGCTGGAACTCCTGGAGCAGCTGCGGGCCGAGCAGGCCGAGAACGAGCGGCTGGCCAAGGAGGAGGCCGAGCGGGTCGCCGCCGAGGCCCGCCGCAAGGCCGAGGAGGAGGCGCGGCGCCGCGCCGAGGAGGAAGCCCGCCGACGGGCCGAGGAAGAGGCGCGCCGCAAGGCCGAGGAGGAGGTTCGCCTCGCGGCCGAGGCCGCCGAGCGGCAGCGGCTCGCCGCCGAAGCGGCCGCGCAGGCGGAACTCCAGCGGCAGCGGGAGCTCCAGCGCGAGGAGCAGCGCCGCCGTGCGGAGGAGGCGCTCCAGCGCGCCGAGGAGGCCCGGCTCGCTGCGGCTGCTGAGGCAGCTGCTGCGGCCGAGACGGCGGCGGGGCGGGCCGGGGACGCGGCCACCACGCAGCTGCGGGCGCCGGAGGGTGTGGCGGCGGGTGCTTCGGGGCCGGCCGAGGAGGTCGACGAGGTCGACGAGACCACGCGCGAGCTGTCGCTGCGGGACCGGCGGTCGGCTGCTGAGCTGCCGGCGGTTCCGTCCGCTCCGCCTGCTCCTTCGGTTCCGCCCGTTCCGTCGGCTGCGGTGGACGAGACTGCGGTGCTGCCGCGGGTTCCGGGCGGGGCGGCCGCCGACGAGACGGCCAAGCTGCCTCGGGTGCCGGACGGCCCGGCTGCGGTGGACGAGACTGCCGTGCTGCCGAAGGTGCCGGCGGAGGCCGACCGGACCGCGGTGCTGCCGAAGGTCGCGCCTGGTCGTGCCGAGGACCGGGTGCCCCCTGGCCTGTGGCGCGAGGAGCCCGCGGAGACCACCCGCGAGCTTCCGGTGGTCGGCGAGGAACAGTCCCCGGCCGGCGCCTCCGAGCCGCGCCGGCGGCCGGACTGGGCCGAGGAGACGCCGATGGACGACCTCCCTAGCCTCACCGACACGCTGCTCGGCTCGCGCGACGAGTGGTCCCGTTGGGAGCGGGGCGGCGGCCCCGGCCCGGACCCGCAGGCCCCTCAGGACCCGCAGGCCCCTCAGGGCCCGCAGGCTCCGCGCGGCGGCGCTGGTGGGGGTACCGGTTCCGAGGGCGGCGACGAGCAGGGCAAGGGCAAGGGGCGTCGCTGGGGGCGCAAGGGCTGATTCGGCGCTGCGGTTCCGCTGCGCGGGGCTTGGGGTTCTGTGGGCTCTCGGGTGGGTGACGCCGGGGGTGGCTGCGGGGGTGGCCGCTCCGGGGGCTGGATGATTTTCCGACTGCCGACTCTGTGGGTGGGGGGCTTGGACCGTTGGCAGTCTGAAAATCACCCGTCACGCCCCTCTCCGCGGCCACCCCCTCCGCCACCCCCTCCCGCAGCGCTCCCTCTCGCCTTGGGAGGGATGGGGGTGGGGGGTGGGTGCATCGGTGCGGGGCGGTCTTGCATGTGCCGGTTTCGTGACTGGCGGGTCCGGGGTCCGTTCCGGTTGCCGGGCAGGGGGTGTTTCGTGGGTGGGGGGCGGTGCCATCGTGGGGCCGGGGGCCGGTGGTCGGCCCGGACGGGGGAAGCGGGGCCGTGGGCAGACGCTTGGTGAGTGCGGCGGTGGCCGGGGTGTTCGCGTTCGGGGGTGCCCTGGCGGTGGCCGGGCCCGCCGAGGCGGCGCCTGTGGTGCGGACGGTGGGTGCCTTGTCCGGGGAGCGGGTGCCCGTTCCGGTGCACGCCTCCGTCGGGTCTCATCACGTCACGGACGTGGCGGTCACCCGTTACAAGTCCAAGCGCAGGAACCGGGGTTTCGTGTCGCGCACGATCGGGCGGAGCTTCGGCTTCGTCTGGGTGCTGCTGTTCGTCGTCCTGCTGGTCGTGATCGTGGTCGTGGTCAGTCGCCGCAGCCGGCGTTGAGGGCCCGCAGCACGGCCTCGACGAGTTGGTCGGCGTGGTCGTGGGTGAGTGGGCCGAGGCGGAACATCCAGCGGTAGTGGAGCGGGCCGTAGAAGAGCTCCACGGCGAGGTCGAGGTCGGCGTCGGGGGCGATGTGGCCGGCCTCGCGGGCGCTGCGGAAGCGCCGGCGGGTGACCTCCAGGAGCGGGTCCATCAGACGGGTGCGGTACTCGGCGTGCAGGGCCGGGTCGGTGACGATCTCGGCGATCATGACGCGGGCGGTCGGGTCGAAGGCCGGGTCCGTGAGCTGGTCCGTGGAGGGGCGCAGGACGGCCCGCAGGTCGGCGCGGAGGTCACCGGTGTCGGGGAGGGCGATGCCGCCCTCGTGCTCGCTGTCGGCGAGGAAGGCGTCGAAGACGACCGCGCCCTTCGACGGCCACCAGCGGTAGATGGTCTGCTTGCCGACGCCGGCCCGGGCCGCGATCGCCTCGATGGTGAGCTTGCGGTAGCCGACCTCGGCGACGAGTTCGGCGGCGGCGGCGAGCACGGCGGCGCGGGAGCGCTCGCTGCGGCGCGCGGGGTCGGGGGCGGGTCTGGCGGCCATGCCGGAAATTCTATGCGGAACGGCAAGACGAGACGTATCGTCTTGTTGTGGCGAGACGATACGTCTCGTCTTCCCTTGGATGCGGAGGTTTCCCCATGTCCCGACGTGCACACATCCTCATGGTTTCCGTCCCGGCCCACGGGCACGTCAACCCCAGCCTCGCCGTGATCTCCGAGCTGGTCGCCCGGGGGCACCGGGTCAGCTACGTCAACGATCCGTCGTTCCGCGAGCTCGTCGAGTCGACGGGGGCGCGGTTCGTCCCGTATCCGACGAAGTTGCCGCTCGCGGATGATCCGGAGGGGTGGGTGGAGGATCCGGTGGGGATCCAGGAGCTGTTCCTGGACGATGCCCTTGCGATGCACGCGGTGCTGCTGGAGGCCTTCGAGGACGACCGGCCCGATGTGGTGCTCTGCGACATCGCGGGCTTCGCCGGGCGGGCGTTCGGGGAGCGGCTGGGGGTGCCGGTGGTGCAGCTGTCGCCCTCGATGGTCGCCTGGGAGGGCTTCGAGGAGGACCTGGCCGAGGCGCTGGCGGCGGTTCGCGAGGGCGCCGGTGGACCCGAGCACTACCGGCGGTTCGCCGACTGGCTCGCCGAGGCCGGTGCGGTGGAGCGTGACGTGGACGCGTTCAAGGGGCGTCCGACGAGGGCCGTCGCGCTCATCCCCCGTGCGATGCAGCCCAACGCGGACCGGGTCGACGAGCAGCGGGTCTCGTTCGTCGGGCCCTGCTTCGGTGACCGTGCCCACCAGGGCGAGTGGCACCGGCCGGAGGGGGCCGAGAAGGTGCTGCTGGTCTCGCTCGGCTCGGCGTTCACGCACCGGCCGGCGTTCTACCGGGCCTGCATCGAGGCCTTCGGCGACCTGCCGGGCTGGCACACGGTGCTCCAGGTCGGCGCCCACACCGACCTGGCCGAGCTGGGCGAGGTGCCCGGCACCGTCGAGGTGCACCGGTGGGTGCCGCAGTTGACGGTGCTCTCGCAGGCGGACGCCTTCGTCACCCACGCGGGCATGGGCGGCTCCAGCGAGGGGCTCTTCCACGGCGTGCCGATGATCGCGGTGCCGCAGGCGGCCGACCAGTTCGGCAACGCGGACGCGCTGGTGGGGCTCGGTGTCGCCCGTCGGATCGATACCGGGGAGGCCACGCCGGAGGCGCTGCGCGGTGCCTTGCTGGAGCTCGTCGGCGATCCGGCGGTGGCCGAGCGGCTGGCGGCGCTCGCGGCTGCCGGACGGGCCGAGGGCGGTACCGCGCGGGCCGCTGATCTGATCGAGGCCGAGCTCAGCGGGTGACGGCGGGGGCGGGCGCGGCGATCCGGTCGGGCCGGGTGTAGACGTTCGCGCCCTCGCCGCGCAGGAAGCCCACCAGGGTCAGGCCCAGTTCCTCGGCGAGGTCGACCGCGAGCGAGGACGGCGCCGAGACGGCCGCGAGCAGCGGGACGCCCGCCAGCGCGGCCTTCTGGGTCAGCTCGAACGAGGCCCGTCCGCTGACCAGCAGGACGTGCCCGGTCAGCGGCAGCCGGCCCTCGCGCAGGGCCCAGCCGACCACCTTGTCCACGGCGTTGTGCCGCCCGACGTCCTCGCGGGCGCACAGGAGTTCGCCGGTCGCGGCGTCGAACAGGCCGGCGGCGTGCAGGCCGCCGGTGGAGTCGAACGTGCGCTGGGCGGCGCGGAGCTTCTCCGGGAGGGCGTAGAGGACGGACGGCTCGACGCTGAGCGGGTCCTCGGCGATCGGGTGCCGCACATGGGTGCGGACGGCGTCGACGGTGTCCCGGCCGCACAGGCCGCACGCGCTGGTGGTCAGCAGGTTGCGGTGCGCGGAGAGCGGCAGGGGGCGGGCGCCGCGCAGGGTGGCGTCGACGACGTTGTACGTGTTGGCGCCCTCCTCGTCGGTGCCGGCGCAGTACCGCAGGGCGGCGAGGTCCTCGGTGGTGTGCACCAGGCCCTCGCCGACCAGGAAGCCGGCCACCAGGTCGAAGTCCTGCCCGGGCGTGCGCATGGTGACGGTCAGCGGCTCGCCGCCGACCCGGATCTCCAGCGGCTCCTCCGCCGCCAGCGCGTCCGGCCGCACCCCGCGCTCGTTCCCCTGCAGCCGCACCACTCGCCGCCGCGCCGTCGCCCGCGTCATCGCCCCGCCACCTCCGTACGTGTTCCTGCCCACCAGCGTGCGGCATGCGGGAGGCGGATATCCACGCGGGGAGGGGGTCGGAGTGCGGGCGCGGGCGGTACGGCGGAAAATCCGAATGGCGAGCACCTGTTGTCATATCTTCATTCGCCTGATGTGATGGTGAATATGGATATGCACAGTGCTGCGGCCTCCGACTCGCCGCTCGTCCAGGTCGGCAAGGCCGACGTCAGCGCCGAGGACGTGCTGGCCGTCGCCCGGGGCAACGCCCGGGTCGAGATCGGGCCGGACGCGCTCGCCGAGATGGCGGCGGCCCGGGCCCGCATCGATGCTCTCGCGGCCGAGCCGCGTCCCGTCTACGGCGTGTCCACCGGCTTCGGTGCGCTCGCCGTCCGGCACATCAGCCCCGAGCTGCGCGCCCAGCTGCAGCGCTCGCTGGTGCGCTCGCACGCGGCCGGGATGGGCCCGGCGGTCGAGCGCGAGGTGGTCCGGGCGCTGATGTTCCTGCGGATGAAGACGCTGGCCTCCGGCCGCACCGGCGTCCGTCCGCTGGTCGCCCAGACCATGGCCGCGCTGCTGAACGCCGGCATCACCCCCGTCGTGCGGGAGTTCGGCTCGCTCGGCTGCTCCGGCGACCTCGCGCCGCTCTCGCACTGCGCGCTGGTGCTGATGGGCGAGGGCGTGGCCACCGGCCCGGACGGCGTGGAGAAGCCCGCCGCCGAGCTGCTGGCCGCGGCCGGCATCGAGCCGGTCGAGCTGCTGGAGAAGGAGGGCCTCGCCCTCATCAACGGCACCGACGGCATGCTCGGCATGCTGGTGATGGCCATCTCCGACCTGAGCCGCCTGTTCACCACCGCCGACATCACCGCCGCGATGAGCCTGGAGGCGCTGCTCGGCACCGACAAGGTGCTCGCCCCCGAGCTGCACGCCCCGATCCGCCCGCACCCGGGCCAGGCGCTGAGCGCGGCCAACATGCTCGCCGTCCTCAAGGGCTCCGGCCTCACCGGCCACCACCAGGACGACGCGCCGCGCGTCCAGGACGCCTACTCGATCCGCTGCGCCCCGCAGGTGGCCGGCGCGGGCCGCGACACCGTCGCGCACGCCCAGCTGGTCGCCTCGCGCGAGCTCGCCGCCTCGGTGGACAACCCGGTCGTGCTGCCCGACGGCCGGGTGGAGTCCAACGGAAACTTCCACGGCGCGCCGGTCGCGTACGTGCTGGACTTCCTCGCCATCGCGGCCGCCGACCTCGGCTCGATCTCCGAGCGGCGCACCGACCGGCTGCTGGACAAGGCGCGTTCGCACGGCCTGCCGGCCTTCCTGGCCGACGACCCGGGCGTGGACTCCGGTCTGATGATCGCCCAGTACACCCAGGCGGCGCTGGTCAGCGAGAACAAGCGGCTCGCCGTCCCGGCCTCGGTCGACTCGATCCCGTCCTCCGCGATGCAGGAGGACCACGTGTCGATGGGCTGGTCCGCGGCCCGCAAGCTGCGCCAGGCGGTCGAGAACCTGGGCCGGATCCTCGCGGTCGAACTCACCGCCGCCGCCCGTGCGCTGGAGATCCGCCAGCAGGCCGACTCGGCCGGCCGGCTCGCCCCGGCCACCGCGGCCGCGGTGGCCGCCGCCCGC
>NZ_JBFBDY010000149.1:0-14226 GCF_040683475.1 Kitasatospora sp. NPDC093558
CGCTCGCCGCGTACCGCGAGACCCGCCTGCTGCCCGTCGAGGACGTCGGCAGCAGCCTCGCCGTCCGCCTCGACGGCATGCCCTCCGCCCTCCTGTGCCCGCTCACCCTCGCCGAACGCCCCTCCGGCGACCCGCTGATCGGCGCACTCATCGTCACCGGCACCGAGCAGGAGCTCACCAGCCTCTGGGGCTCGCTGGAGATCCTCGCCGCGCAGGCCGCCCTGGCCGTCGAGCGCGTCATGCTGAGCCGGGAGATCAACCGCCGCAACAGCGAGCTGTACTTCCGCACCCTCGTGCAGAACGCGAGCGACGTCATCCTGATCCTCGACGCGAACGACGGCATCCGCTACGCCTCGTCCTCCGCCGAGCGCGTCCTCGGCTACCCGGACCTGGCGGGCACCCAGCTCACCGACCTCGTGCCGCCCGAGGACAGCCGGGCCGTCGGCAAGGCGCTGGCCCGCATGCGCGGGCCCGCCGCCCTGCCGGGCGCGCCGGAGCAGACCGGCGAGCGGCCCCGCGACGGACGCCGCGACCAGCACCGGGACCAGCACCGCGAGCACTGGCGGCTGCTGCGCACCGACCGCTCCCCCATCGAGGCCGAGGTCCGCCACACCGACCTGCGCACCGACCCGACCGTCGGCGGCCTCGTGCTCACCCTGCGCGACGTCACCGAGCAGCGCCGCATGGAGCGCGAGCTCACCCACCGCGCCTTCCACGACTCGCTCACCGGCCTCGCCAACCGCGTCCTGTTCCTGGACCGCGTCGGCCACGCGCTGTCGCGCGGCGAGCGCAGCGGCGCCGTCACCGGGGTCCTGTTCATCGACCTCGACGACTTCAAGGTGGTCAACGACACCCAGGGCCACGCGGTGGGCGACGAACTGCTGGTCGCCGTCTCGCTGCGGGTCTCCACCGCCCTGCGCTCCTCCGACACCGCGGCCCGCCTCGGCGGCGACGAGTTCGCGGTGCTCGTCGAGGACGTGCTGCTCCCCGACGACGTCGACGCGATCGCCGAGGGCGTGCTGTCGGTGTTCGCCGAGCCGTTCAAGCTGAGCGCGGGCTCGGTGCGGGTGACGGCGAGCATCGGCGTGGCCACCACCGAGGACAGCGTGGACGCGGCCGAACTGCTCACCCACGCCGACCTCGCGCTCTACTCGGCGAAGGCGGCCGGGCGGCGCCAGTCCTGCCACTACCAGCCGGCGTTCCAGGCCGGTCTGGTGGAGCGGCACGAGCTGAACGAGAACCTGGACACCGCGATCGCCGAGTCCGCGTTCAAGCTGTACTACCAGCCGATCGTCGACCTGCGCACCGGCGACCTGGTCTCCTTCGAGGCCCTGGTCCGCTGGCCGCACGACCGGCGCGGCATGGTGCTGCCCGACGAGTTCATCGCCCTCGCGGAGGAGAGCGGCCAGATCGTCCCGCTCGGCGCCTGGGTCCTCGAACGCGCCGCCCAGGAGGCCGCCCTGTGGCAGACCGCGAGCTCCGACGCCCGCGCCGCCGCCGGCCGGCCGCCGCTGCGCGTCAACGTCAACGTGTCCGCGCGGCAGTTCCGCGACCCGGGCTTCGTCGGCGTCGTGCGGGGCGCGGTCGCGGCCTCCGGGATCGACCCGCGCACGCTCGTCCTGGAGCTCACCGAATCGGTGCTGATGCGCCGCGACGAGCGCGTCCACGACGACATGCAGACGCTCTCCGGCCTCGGCGTCGGCATCGCCATCGACGACTTCGGGACGGGCTACTCGTCGCTGTCCTACCTCCGCGAGTTCCCCATCTCGATCCTGAAGATCGACAAGTCGTTCATCGACGGCCTCGGCTCCTCCCAGCAGCAGTACGCCCTCGTCGAGGGCATCGCCAGGATCGCGGACACGCTCGGCGTCCAGGTCATCGCCGAGGGCATCGAGCACGCCGAACAGCGCGACCTGCTCGCCGCCATGGGCTGCCCGCTCGGCCAGGGCTACCTCTTCGCCCACCCGCTCACCCCCGAGCAGGCCCGCGCGCTCGTGCGCACGACGACGTACGAGCCGGCGCCGGGGACCGCCGGGCGGTGAACGCGGTGCGCGGCGCCGTGGCGAGGGCGGTCAGGAGCGGGAGGGCCGGCGCGGCGTGACACCTCGCCGGCTGCCGGGCGTGCGAAGCGGCGGTCGAGAATTCTCGACCGCCGCTTGGGAGTTCGGGAGTTCGGACGTCTGACGGACCGGCCGCCGCTAGCGGGTCGGGTGCGGGTGGCCGAGGTGGGGGAAGACGGGCAGCAGGTCGGTGTGCGGGGGGACGTGGTCGGAGGTGATCTTGCCGCCGGACACCATGGCGAGGCGCGCGGAGGTCACGTCGTCCACGAGCGTGCGGCCGTTGGGGTAGCCGGCCGGGCGGGAGCGGTCGTAGCGCAGGACGTCCGGCAAGACGAGCTTGAGCGTCTCGGTCGCCGCCGCGGTGGTGTAGTCCCCGGTGTGCTGGAGGACGGCCGTCCACGCCTCCCGGTAGGTGTCCCAGTCGTCGGCGGGCTCGCCCGCGTTGTAGGCGTCCTTGACCTCCTCCGCGTTGAAGTAGGCGGTGAGGGACGGGTGGGCGCCGCGGTCGATGGACGTGAGCCCGCCGTTCTCGCGCAGGCTCACGCGCGCCCACACGCCGATCGCCGGGTCGGGGCCGAGCTCGGCGTCCGGCACTTCGAGCGCGATGCCGAAGACGTTCGCCTCGGCCATCGCGTCCTTGCCGGTCCAGGTGAAGTTGTTGACGATCCCTTCGAGGTCGGCGAAAAACGGGTCGCTGCGCAGGCCGACGGAGAGCTTGTAGCCGTCCTTCTCGATCACCTCCGGCGCGTCGCCGAAGGCGACCGGCGCCGCCTCGAACAGGACGTCCCCGGTCGCGTCGTGCCGCTGCGCGGCGGCGCCGGTGGCGCGGCGGACGGTGATGGTCTGGCCGCCGGCCGCCGGCGCCGAGAAGGTGAACGAGTAGGCGACGTCGGCACGGTGGTCGCCGTCGGTGTCGACGTTGAGCCGGTAGACGGCGTCCGGGTGGAACTCGGCCGCCTGGGTGGGGGCGTACGGGTTCACGTTCATGATGAGGACGGTGCGGTCCGGGGCGCCGGCGGCCGGGAACGCGAAGACGTCGGTGAGGTCGAGCCGCGCGTCGCCTCGGGGAGAGCGGAGGTTGGGCCCGCTGAGGTGATGGGACATGCGACCGTCGTAGCAGCCCGGCCCACCCCGCATCCCGACGACACCCGCACCGGCCACCACCGTCCGCCGATCGGATCACAGCGTCAGACGGCTGCGCCCTGGGCGGCTGCGGCGGCGGTGGCGCCGGCGGGGGTGCCGAGGGTGTGTTCGGCCTTGGCCACGGCGGTGCGGTACTGGAAGGACGCCGTTTGGGAGCCCGTGTCCTGGCGCTGGAAGAAGCCGAAGACCATCGCGACCGGGCCGAAGCGTTCGATGGCGATGTAGGCGTTGAGCTGGACGCCGGCCAGGGTGCCGTCGAGGCGGACGGCGGGGGCGTCGGGGCGGTCGCCCAGGGTCACGGGGGCGACGGTGAAGCTCACCGCGTCCTCGGTGCCCGCGTTGAAGGTGATCTGGTGACAGGTGCGGAACGCGTCGGTGGCGGTGTTGAAGTCGGTGGTGAGCTTGCCCGGGTCCTCGGCGGTGAGGTTCTCGGTCACCATCGGGTTGCCGTCCGGGCCGTCGAGTTCGACCTCGACGTGCGGGCTGCCCGGCGTCGGGGTGGCCTCCGCGTGCATGTTGATGAGCGCGCTGAGGGCGTCGCAGCCGCTCGCCGGGGAGGGGTTCTCGCCGGGGCTGGGGCTGCTGGTGGTGGGGACCTCGGTGTAGCCGGGGCCGACGTCGTCGACGGTGAGCAGCGCCGCCTTGAGCTGGTCGGCCGTGGGGAGGTCCTGCGCCGGCGCCGCGGCGGCCAGGTGCGCCGGGCCTAAGGCGACGGCCGCGACGAGCGTTGCGGCGGTAAGGACGTGGAGCGGCCTCGGGTGCGACATCCTCGGGTGCGACATGCGGGCCCCCGGTCGAGAGTTCGGGCAGGGACAGGCCACCAGTGTCCCACCGGGGTCGGCGAGGAGCGCGCGGGAGCGGAACGCCGCAGGTCAGTCGGCCGGCAGGGCATCCAGCGTCTCGGTGAGCCACTCCACCCAGAACGTCTCCAGGCCGATCCCCGCCCGAAGTACGGCGTGCTGGAGCCGGTTCTCCTCGTCCGCCCGCTCGGGCGGGAAGTCACGCCGCTCGATCGCCAGGTAGTCGTCCAACTGCGCACGGTGAAGCGCGAGATGCCGCCGGAGCTCGGCGTCGAGACCGCTCGCGCCGACAACCGCCGCGGCACGCAGCCGCAGCAGCAGCGGCTCGCGGACGGCCCGCGGGTCGCAGGCGTCCTCCGTCCAGCGCCGGAGTTCGGCGCGGCCGGCCGCCAGCACCTCGTACTCCTTCTTCTGGCCGCGGGCCGGGCCGGCCTGCGGGAGGGCCCGGATGTGTCCGGAGGCCTCCAGCCGGCCCAGCTCGCGGTAGATCTGCTGGTGGGTGGCGGACCAGAAGAAGCCGATCGACTTGTCGAAGCGCCGGGTCAGCTCCAGCCCGGAGGAGGGCTTCTCCAGCAGGGCGGTGAGGATGGCGTGGGGCAGCGACATGCCGTCGATCCTAGGGGCCGTGACAGCTCAGAGCGCCGCGGCCAGTTCGGTGCCCTGCTTGATGGCGCGCTTGGCGTCGAGTTCGGCGGCCACGTCGGCGCCGCCGATCAGGTGCGGGGTGTGGCCGAGGGCGCGCAGGTCGGCGTCGAGGTCGCGGCGCGGCTCCTGGCCGGTGCAGAGCACGACCGTGTCGACGGGCAGGAGCTGGCGCTCGCCGTCGATGGTGACGTGCAGTCCGGCGTCGTCGATGAGGTCGTACGTCACGCCGGCGACCATCTTGACGCCGCGGTGCTTGAGTTCGGTGCGGTGGATCCAGCCGGTCGTCTTGCCGAGTCCGGCGCCGACCTTGGTGGTCTTGCGCTGGAGGAGGTGGACCTGGCGCGGCGGCTTGGGCTGCTCGGGGCGGCGCAGGCCGCCGCGCTCGCGGTACTCCGGGTCGATGCCCCACTTGGCCTGGAAGACGGGCGGGTTGAGGCTGGCGGCGTCGCCCTGGTCGGTGAGGTACTCGGCGACGTCGAAGCCGATGCCGCCCGCGCCGAGGATGGCGACGCGCTCGCCGACGTGGGCGCCGTCGCGCAGGACGTCGAGGTAGCCGACCACGCTGGGGTGGTCGACGCCCGGGAGGTCGGCGGGGGTGCGGGGGGCGACGCCGGTGGCGAGGACGATCTCGTCGAAGCCCTCGGCCGCGAGCTGTTCGGCGGTGACGACGGCGCCGAGGCGCTGGGTGACGCCGAGTTCGGCGAGCCGGGTGCGGTAGTAGCGCAGCGTCTCGGCGAACTCCTCCTTGCCGGGGATGCGCCGGGCGATGTCCAGCTGCCCGCCGATGACCTGTGCGGCGTCGAACAGCGTGACGTCGTGGCCGCGTTCGGCGGCGGAGACGGTGAACGCGAGCCCGGCGGGCCCGGCCCCGACGACGCCGATGCGCTTGCGCAGCTTGGTGGGCGAGAGCACGAGCTCGGTCTCGTGGCAGGCGCGCGGGTTGACCAGGCAGGAGGTGATCTGAAGGTTGAAGGTGTGGTCGAGACAGGCCTGGTTGCAGCCGATGCAGGTGTTGATCGAGTCGGCGCGGCCGTCGGCGGCCTTGGCGACGAAGCCGGCGTCGGCGAGCAGCGGGCGGGCCATCGAGACCAGGTCGGCGTAGCCGTCGGCGAGCAGCTGCTCGCCGGTCTCGGGGGTGTTGATGCGGTTGGTGGTGACGAGGGGGATGCCGACCGAGCCCATCACCTTCTTGGTGACCCACGCGAAGCCGCCGCGCGGCACCGAGGTGGCGATGGTGGGGATGCGGGCCTCGTGCCAGCCGATGCCGGTGTTGATGATGCTCGCGCCGGCGGCCTCGACGGCCTGGGCGAGCTGCACGACCTCGGCGAGCGTGGAGCCGCCGGGCACGAGGTCGAGCATGGAGAGGCGGTAGACGACGATGAAGTCCTCGCCGACCCGCTCGCGGACCCGGCGGACGATCTCGACCGGGAAGCGCATGCGCCGCTCGTAGGACCCGCCCCACTCGTCCTCGCGCCGGTTGGTGGCCGCCACGATGAACTCGTTGATCAGGTAGCCCTCGGAGCCCAT
Organism: Kitasatospora sp. NPDC093558; assembly: GCF_040683475.1. Classification (NCBI taxonomy): domain Bacteria; kingdom Bacillati; phylum Actinomycetota; class Actinomycetes; order Kitasatosporales; family Streptomycetaceae; genus Kitasatospora; species Kitasatospora sp. NPDC093558. Next base: position 6,176 of record NZ_JBFBDY010000149.1, read on the forward strand.
GATCTCGACGCCGTCGTAGCCGGCGCGGCGGGCGAGCTCGGCGCAGCGCGCGAAGTCCTCGACGGTCTGCTCGACCTGCTCGGCGGTGAGCGCGTTCGGCACGAAGGGGCTGATCGGCGCCTGGAGCGCGCTGGGGGCGACGAGGTCGCGGTGGTAGGCGTAGCGGCCGAAGTGGAGGATCTGCAGGGCGATCTTGCCGCCTTCGGCGTGCACGGCGTCGGTGACGACGCGGTGCTTGTCGGCCTCCTCCTCCGTGGTGAGCATCGCGCCGCCCTCCCAGGGGCGCCCGGCCTCGTTGGGGGCGATGCCGCCGGTGACGATCAGGCCGACGCCGCCGCGGGCGCGCTCGGCGTAGAAGGCGGCCATGCGGTCGAAGCCGTCGGGGGCCTCCTCCAGGCCGACGTGCATCGAGCCCATCACCACGCGGTTGGGCAGGGTGGTGAAGCCGAGGTCGAGCGGGCTGAGCAGGTGGGGGTAGGGGCTGCCGGGCGTGGCGCTCATCGACGTCTCCTGGAGGGCGCGGGTGCTCTGGTTACCGCAGAGTAGGGGACGCCGGGAGCCACGTGCAACTAGTTGCATAATGGTTCGGCGGTATCGTCCGGGCACTGGCCCATCGAAGTCCAGGCACTGGCACCATCGAAGTCCAGGCACTGGCACCATCGAGGTCCAGGCATTGGCACCATCGAAGCAGTCGAATGCACAGGAGGGGGACGGACGTGCGGGGTGGATCGGTCGCCGTGGTCGGCGGGAGCATCGCCGGAAGCGCCTTCGCCAGGGCCGCGGCCCGGCAGGGGGCCGGGCGGGTCGTGGTCCTGGAGCGCAGCCCGGGCCTGCTGGAGGACCGCGGCGTCGGCCTCTGCATCCTGGACGACCGCTTCGCCGAGCTCGTCGACGCCGGGCACGTCCCGGCCGACGTCCGCCGCCACCGCCTCGCGCTGCGCCGCTGGATCACCCGGGACGACACCCCGGGCAGCGCCGGCGACCCGCGCGGACGGCAGCTGTGGACGCAGCCGTTCTCGTTCCACTCCTTCCACTGGGGCGTGCTCTGGCAGTCCCTGCGCGCACGGACACCCGCGAACGTCGAGTACCGGCTCGGCACGACGGTGACGGAAGTCGGCACCGACGACGACGGCGCGTGGGTCGCCGACGCCCGCGGGGGCCGCGAGCCGTACGACCTCGTCATCGGCGCGGACGGCTACCGCTCGGCGGTGCGCGAGGCGGTCTGCCCGCAGGCCGGCCCCGAGTACGCCGGATACGTGTGCTGGCGCGGCAGTTACGACGCCGCGCTCCTGGAGCAGCTGCCCGGCGGGGCGGCGGCGTGGCCCGAGGAGGAGTGCGCGACCGTCTGCTACCCGGGCGGCCAGGTCGTGCTCTACCGCATCCCGGGCGTGGAGCCCGGCACCACCCAGGTGAACTGGGTCTTCTACGCGCCCACGCCCGACTGGCTGGAGCTGACCGGGCCGACCAGCATCCCGGCGGGAGCGCTCGACGCCGGACGGGCGGACGAACTCGCCGAGCTCGCCGAGCGGTGCCTGCCGCCGTACTGGGCCGCCGTGGTCACCCTGACCCCGCCGGAGCGGACCTTCCTCCAGCCGATCTACGACCTCGCGACCCCGCGGCGCACGGCCGGGCGCCTTCTCCTCGCGGGCGACGCCGCCACCGTCGTCCGCCCGCACAACACCAGCGGTGCGGTGAAGGCGCTCCAGGACGCGCATGCCTTCGAGGAGGCGCTGCGCGGCGCCGACGGCTCGTGGAGCGCCGCGCTCTCCGCGTACGAGCGCGAACGGGGCGCGGCCGGGCTGGAGTTGGTGGACCTGGGCCGCCGGCTCGGCGGGGCGCAGGTCGTCGACGCGCCGGACTGGTCCGCCATGGACGAGTCCGCGATGGCCGACTGGTGGCACCGGCAGGTCACCGGCGGCGGGGGCTTCGGCGGCAGCCCCCTCGCCTCCCGGCCGGGGGCGTGATCGGGGGCGGACATGAGCGAGCGGCCGCACGCCCGGTTCGGACGTGCGGCCGCTCGGACTCGGCGCCGGAGGATCAGACGTTGACGCCGTAGTCGCTCGCGATGCCGCGCAGGCCGGAGGCGTAGCCCTGGCCTATCGCGCGGAACTTCCACTCGCCGCCGTTGCGGTACAGCTCGCCGAAGACCATGGCGGTCTCGGTGGACGCGTCCTCACTCAGGTCGTAGCGGGCGATCTCCTGCCCGTTGGCCTGGTTGACGACGCGGATGAACGCGTTGCGGACCTGCCCGAAGTTCTGCATCCGGGCGTCGGCGTCGTAGATCGACACCGGGAAGACCACCTTCGCCACGTCGGCGGGCACCCGGGCCAGGTCGACCTTGATCTGCTCGTCGTCGCCGTCGCCGCCACCGGTCAGGTTGTCGCCGCTGTGCTCGACCGAACCCTCCGGGCTGCGCAGGTTGTTGAAGAACACGAAGTGCTGGTCCGACACGACCTTGCCGAGGGCGTTGCAGAGCAGCGCGCTGGCGTCCAGGTCGTAGTCCGCCCCGGTGGTGGTCCGGACGTCCCAGCCGAGCCCGACGATCACGGCGCTCAGACCGGGCGCCTCCTTGCTCAGCGAGACGTTGCCGCCCTTGGCCAGCGAAACTCCCACGATTCCCTCCTCGGATCTCTCCCTGCGGACGAATCTACAACACTGTAGAGATCACGAGAATCCACCTGCGGTCGCTGCCGACCCCCGGCATTTCTCAGGGGTGTACGCGGGAACCGGACGCGGCCTGCGCGGCCCGCGACCACCGGGTTTCCCGCGGGCGGGCCCGGCCGGGGCGCCCGACCTAGACTGGCCGTGCGGGCGGAGCTCCCCGGCCCCTCGACCGCGCGGGAGGTCCCCATGCGCCAGCGGTACAGCTTCCACCTCGACCAGGCCGGCCACTCGGTCACCGTCAACGTCCGCTCCGGCTGGATCACCGAGACCGAACTGCTGGTGGACGGCAAGGAGTGCGCGTTCCACCGCGTGCACGGGCACGGCGCCTACCCGCTGACGCTGGCCGGGCAGCTCGCCGAGGAACCGCCGGTCCCGCTCGCGGTGCGACTGGACCGCACGGGGGTGGCGGAGCACCCGCTGGCGTGCGTGCTGGAGCTGGACGGGGCGGCGCGGGCGATGCCGGAGCGGGTCGGGCGCTGACGGCCGGACCCAGGCTGCCCCGATTGCCTGCTTGCCCCGGATGGCGGCTTGCCCCGGTTACTACGGAACCGTAATATCCGAAAGCGTGACGTCCGATTCCGCACCCCCCTCGGTTCCCGAGGCTTCTGCAACCCCCGGAGCCCCCGCCGACCCCGGCGCCTCCGCGCTGCTCGCGCTCCAGCGGGCCACCCACGCGACGCTCCAGCTGCTCGCCGGCGAGCTGGCCGGGCTCGGCCTCACCGCCTCCGAGATCAACGCGCTCGCCAACCTCGCCGACGGGCGGTCCAGGACGGCCTCCGAGCTCGGCGCCGCCGTCGGCACCCGGCCGACCACCCTGACCGGGGTGCTCGACCGCCTGGAGCAGCGCGGCCACATCACCCGCGGCACCCGCGCCGGGGACCGCCGCTCGGTGCTGGTCGAGCTCACCGCCTCCGGCCGGCAGACCGCCGAGACCATCCGGCGGACCGTGACCGGCCTGGAGCGCCGCGCGCTCCGCGACCTCTCCCCCGCCCAGGTGGACGGCTTCCACGCCGTGCTCCTGGCCCTCACGAAGGCTTCCGCATGACCGAGCCCGACCTCGAAGTGCCCACCGCACCGGACGAGTTCACCGCCCTGATGCACGAGGTGACGGCCGGCGCCGAGCGCTTCGACCACCGTCGGCACGTCCACCTCACCTGGCTCGCCGTCCGCCGCTACGGCCGCGCCGCCGCGCTCGCCCTGGTCGCCGACGGCATCCGGGCCACCGCCACCCGGGCCGGGGCGCCACAGAAGTTCCACGTGACGATGACCCGGGCCTGGGTCGAGCTGGTCGCCCAACACGCCACCGAGGACGAGGACTTCGCCTCCTTCGCCGACCGCCACCCCGAGCTGCTGGACAAGGGGCTGCTCGCCCGCCACTACCGGCCCGGCACGCTCGCCGACGAGCGCGCCCGGACCGGCTGGGTCGAGCCTGACCTCAAGTCCTTCACCGGCTAGTCGTCCTGACACTCCGTCAGGATCTCCTCGACGGCCTTCGTCGCCCGCTCCGCGTCCTCCGCCACCAGGCCGATCCTGGTCCGGCGGTGGAGGACGTCCGCGACGTCCAGCGCACCCTCGTGGGTGACGGCGTACGCGATCTCGGCGCGCGTCACGTCGATCCCCTCGGCGACCGGGGTGAGGTCGCCGGCCGCGAGCACCTCCGCCGCCGCGCCGCCGTGGCGGGCGAGCAGCGAGGCCGGCACGCCGCGCTCCGGGACCTCGCGGCTGTCGCGGTGCCCGGGGGCGCCGACCAGCGGCAGCCGGGCCGTCCAGCACGCCCGGGCCGGCAGTCCGCGCAGCCGCACGACGGCGTCCACCGCGTCCTCCGCCATCCGCCGGTAGGTGGTGAGCTTGCCGCCGACCACCGTGATCATCCCGGACGGGGACTCCAGCACCGCGTGCTCGCGCGAGATGTCGGCGGTGCTGCCGCCCCCGGTGTCGATCAGCGGGCGCAGCCCGGCGTAGGCGCCGCGCACGTCCGCCCTGGTCAGCGCGGTGCTCAGGGCGCCGTTGACGGTGTCGAGGAGGAAGCCGATCTCGCCGTCCGTCGGCACCGGCTCGTCCGGGATCGGGCCGGGCGCGTCCTCGTCGGTGAGGCCGATCGCGACCCGCCCGAGTTGCTGCGGCAGCGCGAAGACGAAGCGGCTGGTCGAGCCGGGCACCGGCACGGTGAGCGCGGCCGTGGGGTGGCCGAGCGCGGCGGCGTCGACCAGGACGTGGGTGCCGCGGCTGGGCCGCAGCCGGATCGACGGGTCCACCTCGCCCGCCCACACGCCGGTCGCGTTGACGACGGCGCTCGCGCTGACCGTCAGCTCGTGCCCGCTCACCGTGTCGACCAGCCGGGCCGAGTCGCCGGTGACGTCCTCGGCGCGGACCCGGGTCAGCAACGTCGCGCCGTACTGCGCGGCCGTCCGGGCCAGTGCCAGCACCAGCCGTGCGTCGTCGACGAGTTGGCCGTCGTGCGCGACGACCGCGCCGCGCAGCCCCGCCGTCCGGACGCCCGGCACCAGCCGGCGGGTCCGCTCCGCGTCGATCCGGCGCACCCGGGGCAGCAGCGCGCCCGGCGTGCCGGCGCTCATGCGCAGCGCGTCGCCGGCGTGGAAGCCGGCGCGGATCAGCGCGCCCTGCCCGGGGCGCAGCAAGTCCGGGAGCAGCGGGACGAGTTGGGGCAGCGCCCGGATGAGGTGCGGCGCGGTGCGGGTCATCAGCACCCCGCGCTCGATGGCGCTCTCGCGGGCCACGCCGAGCCGCCCTGAGGCGAGGTAGCGCAGGCCGCCGTGCACCAGCTTGGAGCTCCAGCGGCTGGTGCCGAACGCGAGGTCGCGGGACTCGACGAGCACCGTGCGCAGGCCGCGCGTGGCGGCGTCCAGGGCCACCCCCGCGCCGGTGACGCCGCCGCCGATCACGAGCAGGTCGACCCGCGGCCGGTCGGCGAGGGCGTCCAGCTCCAGTTGCCTCCTGGCCGCGTTGAGCCGGCTCGTTCCGGCGAAGGGGCCCGCTATCAACCCGTAGGGAGGCGTCATGGCGCGAGGTATCCGTTCAGCGCTCTGGCCAGTTCGCGCCGCCAGGCCGCCTCGGGCAGCAGGGAGGCGACCATGCGGTGCGACTGGACGGTGGACTGGGCGATCAGGAGCACCATGGCGGCCAGTTCGAGCGGCTCGCCGGCGCGGATCGAGCCGTGCGCCTGGCCCTGTTCGATGCCGGTGCGCAGCGTCTCCAGGAGGCCGCGCTGGCTGGTGCCGAGCCGTTCGACGACGTACTCCAGGAGCAGGTCGGAGTCGTCCGAGTGCAGGAGCGCGCCGAGCACCGGGTGGTCGCGCAGCCGGACGGCGACGTCGACGACGCGGTCGACGAAGGTCTCGCGGTCGTGCACGTCCAGCGCGACGCCCTCCTGGGTGGCCACCAGGATCTCCCGGGTGAGCAGTGCGCCGATCACCGCCTTCACGTCCGGCCAGCGCCGGTAGACGGTCGGCCGGCTGACCCCGGCGCGGCGGGCGATCTCGGCCAGCTGCGTCCGGCGCACGCCGAGGTGGACGATCAGCTCGGCGGCGGCGTCGAGGATCGCGTCGTCGGTGCTGCGCGGCTGCTGGGCGCCCTGGGAGGCCGGCGAGGCGGCGTTACTACTTGACATGATGTGTGAAACTGTAACGCATGGCACCTGAGACGCAAGCGGGCCCGGCCGACGCCGCGCTGCCGCTCCCCCCGATGAAGTGGGACGCCTGGGGCGACCCGGCCCTCGCCAAGGAGCTGTCCGCGAACATCAAGGGACTGCTCGCGGCCGCCCTCGGTGTCACCGGCGACGCCGAGCCCGGCCCCACCGCCGACGAGGTCCGCCTGCGGCCGTCCCGGCTCACCGACGCCGACCTCAAGGCGCTCGCCGCCGTCGTCGGCGAGGCGCACGTCAGCGCCGCCGACGCCGACCGCCTCCCCCGCGCCGGCGGCAAGTCCACCCCCGACCTGCTGCGCCGCCGCAGCCGCGAGCCGCAGGACGCGCCCGACGCCGTCGTGCTGCCCGGCAGCGAGGACGAGATCGCCGCCCTGCTCGCGCTGTGCGCCGAACACCGCATCGCCGTCGTGCCGTTCGGCGGCGGCACCAGCGTGGTCGGCGGCCTCGACCCCGAGCGCGGCGGGCTCAACGCCGTGATCTCGCTCGACCTGCGCCGCTTCGACGCGCTGCTCGACCTCGACGAGACCTCCGGCGAGGCCCTCCTCGGCGCCGGCCTCACCGGCCCGGCCGCGGAGGCACTGCTCGCCGAGCGCGGCCACGAACTCGGCCACTACCCGCAGAGCTTCCGCTTCGCGACCATCGGCGGCTTCGCGGCCACCCGCTCCTCCGGCCAGGACTCGGCCGGGTACGGGCGCTTCGACGACATGGTGCGCGGCCTGCGCGTCGTCACCCCGGTCGGCGTGCTGGACCTCGGCCGCGCCCCGGCCTCCGCCGCCGGACCCGACCTGCGCGAGCTCTTCCTCGGTTCGGAGGGCGCCCTCGGCATCATCACCGCCGTCCGGGTCCGCGTGCACCCGGTGCCCGCCGTCAAGGCCTACGAGGCGTGGAGCTTCCCCGACTTCGCGACCGGCAGCGCCGCCCTGCGCGCCGTCGAGCAGCAGGGCACCGGGCCGACCGTCATCCGGCTCTCCGACGAGGCCGAGACCATGGTCAACCTGGCCATGACCGAGCAGATCGGCGGCTCGCCCGCGGTCAGCGGCTGCCTCGCCGTCACCGTCTTCGAGGGCACCGCCGAGCAGGTCGCCGCCCGGCACCGGCTCACCCGCGAGGTCCTCCTCGCGGCCGGCGGCACCTCGCTCGGCGAGGCCCCCGCCCGCGCCTGGGAACACGGCCGCTTCAACGCCCCCTACCTGCGGGACTCCCTGCTCAGCGCCGGCGCGCTCTGCGAGACCCTGGAGACGGCGACGAACTGGAGCCGGCTGCCGCACCTGCGGACCGCCGTCACCGAGGCGCTCACCACCGCGCTGCCCGGCGCGCTCGTGCTCTGCCACATCTCGCACGTCTACCCGACGGGCGCCTCGCTCTACTTCACCGTCGTCGCCGCCCTCGGCGAGGACCCGCTCCCCCGATGGGGCACCGCCAAGCACGCGGCCTGCGACGCGATCATCGCGGCGGGCGGCACGATCACCCACCACCACGCCGTCGGCGCCGACCACCGGCCCTGGATGACCGACGAGATCGGCGAGTTGGGCGTGCGGATCCTGCGCGCGGTCAAGGCCGAGCTCGACCCGGCGGGCATCCTCAACCCCGGCAAGCTGATCCCGTGACGACGCGCGCGCCGAGAACCGTCGCGCTGCTCGCCAACCCGGCGGCGGGGGGGGGGGGCCGCCCGCCCCCCCCCCCCAGCACCCCGGCGGGGCCGGAGGGCGCCCCCGCCCCCCCC
>NZ_JBFBDY010000150.1:0-14206 GCF_040683475.1 Kitasatospora sp. NPDC093558
GTGCGGCGGCGCAGGCCAGGGAGGCGAGCAGGAAGCCGGCCACCCCGACGCGGAACACCCGCCGCCGCCCGGCCCGGTCGCCGAGCCGGGCGCCGGTGAGCAGGAGGACGGCGAACGGCAGGGTGTAGGCCGAAGTCAGCCAGGGGACGGCGGAGACCGGCCCGCCGAGCTCGGCGTGCATGCGGGGCGCGGCGACCTGCACGATCGTCGCGTCGAGCAGGTTCATCGCCTCGGCCGTGAGCAGCGCGGCGAGCGCCGCCCAACGGCGGGGGTGCGGTGCGGTGGTGGACAACGGGGGCTCCCTCGGAGGGCGGGTCGCAACGCCCGCCACCCTGCGGCCGGAGCGCCACCGGATCCAGCGAGCCGGACCTCCGGCCGGGAAATGTTCCACCGCAGGCGCATCCGGCGCAGGAATATGCCGGGGGCTCGCAGGCTCACGCCCCCGTGAGGAGTTCCGCCGTCGGCGCCGAGGACACCGTCGCCAGCATTCCGCTCACGGCGGGGGACCACGGGCGGGTGGTCGGGCCGGTGAGCGTCAGGGTGCGGTGGACGGCGGGCCGGATCGGGACGAGGACGCAGCCCGCCGGGATCATCGTCAGCGCGAGTGCGGGCATCACCGAGACGCCGACGCCCGCGTGCACCATGCCGATGAGCGTGTTGAGGTCGCGGATGCGGTGCCGTGGGGTGAAGCGGGTGCCGGCGCGGCGGTACGCCTCGCGGATGTGGCGCTCGCAGCCGCCCTCGGAGAGCAGGAAGTCGTCGTCGTCCAGGTCCGCCACGTGGATGGACTCCTGCTCGGCGAGGGGGTGGTCCCGCCGGAGCAGCGCGTGCATGGAGTCCGCGCCGAGCGAGACCGCGCCGGGCGGGAGCGGACCGGCGTCGACCAGGACGGCGGCGTCGACCGTGCCCGCCTCCAGCCAGACGGCCAGTTCGACGTCCTCGCCCTCGAAGATCCGGACCGTCACCTGCGGGTGCGCCGCCTTCCAGTCCCGGAGCAGCCCGGGCAGCAGCACCTGGCAGACGGTGGTGGGAGCGGCCAGCCGGACGGTGCCGGTGAGGCCGCCCGAGTGCAGGGTGGCGATGGCGCGGACGGCGGCGGCCGAGGCGACCGCGGTGCGGGCGTGCGGGAGGATCTGCTCGCCCAGCGGGGTGGGCCGGGTGGGGTTCCCGCGGCGCAGGACGGGCGCGCCGAGGGTGCGCTCCAGGGCGGCGATCGCGTGCGAGACGGCGGACTGGGTGATGCCCAGGTCGTCGGCGGCGGCGCCGAAGCCCCCGGCGTCGGCGACCGCGATCAGTGCCCTGAGCTGGGCGAGATTGACCTCCGAGGCCATGAGACTTCCTCATCCATCCGGCACTGTCACTTGTTGGACTCATGTTCCCCGGCGGGGCCACGCTCTGTCCAGGAAGGACGGCCCGCAGTGGACCGTCCCGGAGCGGGCCGTCCCGGACGAGGGCGCAGGGAGGACGAACGTGGTCGGAGCGCGGCGCTGGTGGCCGGGGTTCGTGGTGCTGTCGGCGATCTGGGGCGCGAGCTTCGCCCTGATCAAGGTCGCGGTGGAGGCGGGGGTGCCGCCGCTCTGGGTGGCGCTGTGGCGCAGCCTGCTCGGGGCGTCCACGCTGTGGGCGATCCTCGCGGTGCGGCGCGAGCGGGCGCCGCGCGAGCGCGCTGTCTGGGGGCACTCGGCGGTGGTCGCGGTGCTGCTCAACACCGTGCCGTTCACGCTGTTCTCGTTCGGCGAGACGAGGGTGAGCTCGGTGCTCGCCGGGGTGCTGAACGCGACCACGCCGCTGTTCACGCTGCTGTTCGCGGTGGCCACGGTGGCCGAGGAGCGCCGCCCGGGGGCGCGCCGGCTGAGCGGCCTCGCGCTCGGCTTCGCCGGTGTGCTGACGGTGCTCGGCGTCTGGCGCGGCATCGGCTCGGGCGAGGTCACCGGCGGGCTGGCCTGCCTGGCCGCGGCGTGCTGCTACGGCGCGGGCTTCGCCTACCTGCGGCGCTTCCTGAGCGGCCGGCCGCACACCGTCACCGCGCTGTCGGCCGTCCAGATCACCTGCGCCGCAGCCGAGTTGGCAGTCATCGCGCCGCTCGGCGCCGGCGCGCCGCACTGGCCCGGCGCGGGCCCTGCGGCGGCGCTGCTGGTGCTGGGCGCCGTCGGCACCGGCTTCGCGTACGTGCTCAACCTGGGCCTCGTGCGCGCGGCGGGCACCGCGGTGGCCTCGGCCGTCACCTACGTGATGCCGCTGTGGTCGACGGCCCTGGGCGCGGCCTTTCTCGCCGAGCCCGTCGGCTGGAACGCCCTGGTGGGCGGCGCGGCCGTGATCGCCGCCGTCGTCCTGACCCGGCCGGCGCGGGCCGGAGCACCCGCGCAGCGCCGAACGGAAGACGGAACGGAGGACCGAACGGAAGGCGGAAAGGAAGGCCGAATGGAAGACGGAATGGAAGGCCGAATGGAGGACCGAACGGAGACCCCGGAGCAGGCCGCCACCGAGGCGGCGCACGGTTGACGAACACACGGGCACCGACATCACGAACTCCCTTCCCCTGTACGAGTTCCCGGTACGAGTTCCCTGCACGAGCCGTACGGCTGAATTCGTATCCGATCTGACGTTCGGTGTCCACCGAATTACGATCCGTGCCCGCCGCGGGCTATCGTGGCCGTGTGGTGAGGTCCTGGGATGCAGCGGTGGAACGGGCGCAGGATCGGCTGGCGGCGGGGCCGCGGCTGACGGTGGTGCCCGAGGGGGACGAACGGCGCTTCGCGCTCTGGGACTTGGCGTCCCTGGTGGAGGGCGAACTGGGGGAGCGGGTGGACCCGGACGGGCTCGCGCCCCAGGCCGAGCGCGGGTGGCGCGAGCGGCTGGGCGAGAGCGGCCGGGAGTGGCCGGGCGGCGAGCTGTACCGGCGCCGCTACTGGGTGCTCGGCGCGGACGGCGCGGTCGCCGGGACGGTCGCCGTCGACAACTGGACGAAGGGCCCGGGCCAGCTCGCCGTCTCCTCGCTCTACCTGCGGCCGCAGGCCCGCGGGCGCGGCCTGGCCGCCGGGGTGCTGGACGACGTGTACGGGGCGGCGGTCGCCGAGGGCCTGCCCGGCTACCGGCTGGAGGCGCACTGGACCTGGCAGCACGCCGTCCGCTACTACCTGCGCCGGGGCCTGTGGGTGGTCGGCTGGAAGCACTCGCTCGCCCTCGCCCGGATGCCCCAACTCCCGCCCTACCGCGTGCGGGAGGAGGACGGCCGGCTGCTCCTGCTGGTCACGGACGGCGCGCAGGGCTGGGTGCCGCTGCTGGCCGCCGGGTGCGAGGGCCGCTGGCTGCGGCTGGACGAGACGGCCGCCTACCGCGGCACGGACGGCTGGGTGCACGGCTACGCCCGCTCGACGCTCGCGCTGCACCTGGCGCTCGCCGGCCGCCCGCTGGTGCGCGGGCCGCAGTGGTGGGCGGAGGCCTGGCGCTGGGCGGACACCGGGGAGCCGGAGGGGCTCGCGTACAAGATCGAGCACTTCGAGCAGCTGGCCGCGGCGGCGGGCCGGCGGTTCGTCACCCCGTACCGCCCGGTGTCCCCCTAGCCTCCCCCGGCTCCCCCCAGCCCCCTACCTGCCCCCCGGGGCTCTAGGCGGAATCGCGCCCCCGCCCTGCCAGACTCGTGCCATGGCTGAGATCGAGATCGACGGCGCGCCCGCCGACCCGGCGCGGTTGGCGGCGCTGGGGCTGCTGAACTACGGGCACTTCACCACCCTCCGCGTCGGGGCCGGCCGGGTCCGGGGCCTCGCGCTGCACCTGGAGCGGCTGGTCCGGGACTGCCGGGCGCTGTTCGACGCCGAGCTGGACCCGGCCGTGGTGCGCGAGCGGATCCGCGCGGTGCTGCCGCCGGACGGGTCGGAGGCGATCGTCCGGGTCACCGTCTACGACCCGGAGCTCGGCCTGGAGCGCCCGTCCGGCCCCGCCGTGCCGCGCCTGCTGGTGACCACCCGCCCGGCACCGGCCGCCGCGCCCGGACCGCTGCGGGTGCGCACGGTCGCGTACGTCCGGGAGGCGCCGGAGGTGAAGCACGTCGGGCTCTTCGGCCTGATCCGCCACCGCCGGAGCGCCCAACTCGCCGGTTACGACGACGCCTTGCTGGTCGACCCGGCGGGCCGGGTGACCGAGGGCGCCACCTGGAACATCGGCTTCGTCGACGACGGCGGCCGGGTGGTCTGGCCGCAGGGCCCGAGCCTGCCGGGCGTGACCGCCGCGCTGCTCGCCCGGGCGCACGGCGGGCCGCAGGAGAGCCGTCCGGTGGACGTCGTCGACGTCGACCGGTTCAAGGCCGCGTTCGCGGTGAACGCGGGCGTCGGCGTCCGCCCGGTGGCCGCGGTCGACGGCACCCGCTTCGACCCCGACCACCCCGTCCTCGACGAGCTCCGCGCCGCCTATCGCGGGGTGGCGGCCGACCCGGTGTGAGGGGCCATGAGAACCCGAGGTCCCTCGATCGGATGACATCCGATGGGTCCGAACGGGCGTAAAGGGATCACCCGGATCACCAACCCCGGTTATTGCCGGTGATCGTGATATTCGATCAGCTACGCTCTCGCCCGCCCCGCCCCACCCGCCGAGCAGAGAGTAGCCCGGAATGACCAGTCCTCCCGCGGCCCCCGCGCCCCGCTGGCCGCTGATCCTCCTGCGCGTCACCTCGACCACGCTGGGCCTCCTGGCCGTCCTGCAGACGATGCTGGCCGGGAGCTTCCTCAACGGCACCTACGAGTCCCTCAAGGACCACGAGGGCACCGCGATGACGCTGGCCACCGTCGTCGTGCTGCAGCTCGCGGTGGCCGTCCTGGTCCGGTGGCCGGGGCGCGGGCCGCTCTGGCCGCTGTGGAGCACCGCCGTCCTGACGGTGGCCGTCGTCGGGCAGATCACCGCCGGCTACGGCCGGGCCATCGGTGTGCACGTCACCTTCGGCGTCCTGCTGGTCAGCGGGATCCTGTTCGCGCTGGTCGGCGCCTGGCGGGAGCCGCTGCCCGCCCGCGCCGCCGCCGAGCCCGGACCGGACGGCAGCGGGCGGCTGCCCCGGCCGGGCGGGCCCGTGGAGGTGGCCAAGTGAACCGCCGCCGCTTCCTCGGCCTCGGTGCCTCCGTCCTCGGCGCGGGCGCGCTGGCCGCCGTCGCGGTGCCCTCGGCGGCCCGGCTGCTGGGCGAGGGCCGTCCCGGGCGGCTGCTGACCAGCGGGCTCGAACTGCCGCCGCCGTTCCAGGTGCCGCTGCCGGTGCCGCCGGTGCTCAAGCCGGTCGGCGGCGACGCGACGGGCGACCGGTACGAGATCGTCCAGCAGGTCGCCCGGCTGGAGATCCTGCCCGGTGTCAAGACCGAGGCCTGGACGTACGGCGGCAGCTGGCCGGGCCCGACGGTGGTCGCGCGCTCCGGCCGGGCCGCGGTGGTCACGCACCGCAACCAGCTGCCGGTGCCGTCCGTCGTCCACCTCCACGGCGGCCACACCCCGGCCGACAGCGACGGCTACCCGGTGGACCTGCTGCTCCCCGTCGGGTCGAGCGGCAGCAGCGGCGCCATGGCCGGGATGGCGGGGATGGCCGGGATGCCCGGCATGGACCACCACGCGGCCGGGAAGTCCGTCACCGGCGAGCGAACCCACACCTACCCGGGCCACCAGCGCGCCGCCACCCTCTGGTACCACGACCACCGGATGGGCTTCACCGGCCCGGGCGTCTGGCGCGGCCTGGCCGGCTTCCACCTCGTCCACGACGACGAGGAGGCCGCCCTGCCGCTGCCGCACGGCGACCGCGACCTCCCCCTCATGCTCGCCGACCGCGCCTTCGCCGAGGACGGCTCCTTCCGGTACCCCGCGGCCGGCGACGACGAACCCGGGGTCACCAGCGACTACATGAACGGCGTCCTCGGCGACGTCATCCTCGTCAACGGCGCGCCCTGGCCCCGCCTCGACGTCGACCGGGCCCGGTACCGGCTGCGGTTCCTCAACGCCTCCAACGCCCGCCTCTACCGCCTCGAACTCGACCCCCAGCCGCCCGGCGGCGACGCCCTCGTCCAGATCGGCTCGGACGGCGGCCTGCTGGAGGCGCCCGTCGCCCACGACGCCCTGGAGATCGCCCCCGCCGAGCGCTTCGACGTCGTCGTCGACTTCTCCCGCTACCCGCCGGGCACCGCCGTCCGGCTGCTGAACCGGTTCGGCAGCGGCCGGACCGCCGAGGTCATGCGCTTCGACGTCTCCTCCCGGCAGGTGTCCGACGACGCGACGGTGCCCGAGCAGCTGTCCACCATCGAGAAGCTCGACGCCTCCGCCGCCGCGAACACCCGCGACTTCACCTTCCGGCGCAGCCGCGGCGACGGCTGGACGATCAACGGCGACCCGTACGAGCCCGGCCGCGACATCGCCCGCCCGGCCCTCGGCGCCACCGAGCTCTGGCGGTTCTCCACCGACCTGCACCACCCGGTCCACGTGCACCTGAACCACTTCCAGGTGCTGTCGCGCAACGGCGCGGACCCGGGCCCCTACGACGCCGGGTGGAAGGACACCGTCGACCTGCGGCCGGCCGAGGAGGTGGAGGTGCTGGTGCGGTTCACCGACTACGCGGGGACGTACATGCTGCACTGCCACAACCTGGAGCACGAGGACATGGCGATGATGGCCGACTTCGTCGTGGAGTGACGGCGGCCTCCACGCACCCCGGAACCCGGACCCCGGCGCCCGGACTCCGGCATGGTGTCGCCGGAACCGGGGGATCATCCGTTCGGCGCAGCGCCGGAGGGCGCGCGGTGCGCCCTCCGGCGTCCGTCGCCTAGCGTCACCCGGAGGGGCACGAGCCGAGGTCGACCGAGGAGCCGCGCATGACCACGCCCGCCGAACGCCGCCGCCAGGGCCGGGCCGCCCGTGAGCGCGTCTCCCGCTCCGCCCACGGCCGGTGGATCGCCGCCGCCGACCGGCCCGACCCGGTCGCGGTGCTGGAGCGGCAGGGCGAGGACCGGGTCGCCCGCCTGCTGCCGATCCGGTACGGCCGGATGGCCGACACCCCCTTCACCTTCCTGCGCGGCGCCGCCGCCGTCATGGCCGACGACCTCGCGGCCGGGCCCGACACCGGCCTCACCGTCCAGCTCTGCGGCGACGCGCACCTGTTGAACTTCGGCCTGTACGCCTCGCCGGAGCGGGCCCTGCTCTTCGACGTCAACGACTTCGACGAGACCTACCCCGGCCCCTTCGAGTGGGACGTCAAGCGCCTCGCCGCCAGCGTCGCCGTCGCCGCCCGCGACAACGGGCACGACGAGGAGCGCGTGCGCCGCGCCGCGCTGAGCTCCGCCCAGGGGTACTCCACCGCGCTGCGCCGGCTGGCCGGGCTGGGCGAACTCGACGTCTGGTACAGCCGGATCGACAGCGCCGACCTGCTGCCGCTGGTGCACCGGCGCAAGCAGCGCCGGCGGGTCGAGGCGGATCTCGCCGCCGCCCGGCGCCGCACCAGCCTCCAGGCCTTCGGCAAGCTCACCGAGGAGCGGGACGGGCAGCGGCGCATCGTCAGCTCGCCGCCGCTGATCGAGCCGCTCTCCAAGACCGAACTGCGCGGCGTCGGCAAGGTGTTCAGCGACTACCGGGCCACCCTCGCGGAGGACCGCCGGGTGCTGCTGGACCGCTTCCGCTTCGTCGACGCGGCGGTGAAGGTGGTCGGCGTGGGCAGCGTCGGCACCCGCTGCTACATCGTCCTGCTGGAGGGCCGGGACGGGCGCGACTCGCTGTTCCTCCAGCTCAAGGAGGCCGGGCGGTCGGTGCTGGAGGACCACCTGCCGGCCGGCCGGGTGGACGCCGAGGTCGCCGCGCACCACGGCGGCCGGCGCGTCGTCACCGGCCAGCACCTCATGCAGGCCGCGAGTGACATCTTCCTCGGCTGGACCACCGGACCGGCCGGGCGGCACTTCTACGGCCGCCAGCTGCGCGACATGAAGGGCTCGGCGGACGTCGCCGACATGGCCCCGGCCGGCCTGCGCGCCTACGCCGACCTGTGCGGGCGCACCCTCGCCCGCGCCCACGCCCGCACCGGCGACCGGTTCGCCATCGCGGGCTACCTCGGGGGCGCCGACACCTTCGCGGAGGCGATCGCCGACTTCGCGGTGCTGTACGCGGACCGGACGAAGCTCGACCACGCGGAGCTGGAGGCCGCGATCGACGCCGGGCGGATCAAGGCGACGCGGGGAGTGTGAGCGCGGCCAGCTGCTCCAACTGGTCGCGCTGGTCTTCCAGTTGCATGGCACCCAGGCGCGCCACGACGTGCCGGGCGCCCGCCTCGGTGTAGCGGCGGAGAGTGGCGGCGACGTCGTCCGGGGTGCCGAGGGCGAAGGCCTGGATCCGTTCGGTCTCGTCCAGCGGCAGGCCGTAGTTGGACCGGGTGTAGGCGTTCATGGCGCGGCGGGCGGTGGCGGCGTCGCGGTCGATGCGGACGTTGACGAAGAGGGCGGGAGTGAGGCCCTCCGGGTCGCGGCCGGCATCTGCCGCGGCGGCCCGGACGGCCTTCAGCCCGGTGGCGTAGTCGGCCGGGTCGGGCGGGTAGGGGAGCCACCCGTCGTAGAGCCGCCCGGTGCGGGCGAGCGCGGCCGGCGTGGCGCCGCCGAGCCAGATCGGCGGCCCGCCGGGCTGGGCCGGCGCGGTCGCGGGCGGGAGGTCGTCGAAGGAGTGGAACTCGCCGTGGAAGGCCGTCGCGCCCGCCCAGAGCGCCCGCCAGAGCGCGACCGTCTCGTCCAGCCGGGCGAACCGGCGCTCCCACGGCACCTGCGACAACTCGTGCAACGGCTGCCCGAACCGCCCCGGGAAGCCCGCCCCGACCGCGACCGTCAGCCGGCCGCCGGAGAGCAGGTCCACCGAGGCGAGGGCCTGCGCGGCCTGCACCGGGCGACGGAGGACGGGCAGAAGGGCGCCGGTGCCGAGCCGGACGCGGTGGGTGACGGGGGCGACGGCGGCCAGCATGGTGAGGGGTTCGATGCGGGCAGTGAGGAGGGAGTCGTTGACGAAGAGCGAGGAGAAGCCCAACTCCTCGGCACGGCAGGCGAATGCGATCAGGTCGCGGGGGTCGCCGGCGGGGCCCCATTGGGCCTGGCCGGTGGGGAGGAATACACCGATGTCCATGCCGTCGATCCTGTTCCGTTCGGTGAATGGGCTCAATTCCCCTGGGGGAATAGGAGGGGGGTGGCGTCGGTTGCCGTAAGTGATGCGAGTGTCTCGCTCGGTGATGGGTGACTGTGTGATGGTCGGTGTTGGAACGTCAGGAGGTGTCGGCTTGCCGGAAGATCGGGACCGGGCCACGGTTGGGGAGATTCGGGCTGCTCTGGGCGGCGACTGCGCATGGGTGACGCGGCGTCTGCTCAAGGCGCAGGTGCGGCAGTTCCCGACCCGGGCGGACGTTGCCGCCTGGCAGCAGGCCGCGCCGGAGTGGTTCGTCCGGGAGAAGGAGAGGCGGGAGCGGCGGCAGGCCCGGCAGCAGGCCGAGAAGGTGACGATCACCTGCCCCGGCTGCGGTTTCTCCATCAAGGTCAAGCCGCGCACTGCCCGCGAGCGCGAGAACTGGGAGGCCCTGTACTGCGGCCGGAACGCCTGTGACTACGAGCCGCCGGACTCGCCGGGCATGATCACAGTGATCGGCATCAACGCGGTGGGCTCGTTCACCGGCTGGCGCCACGAGTTCCCCGACGAGCGACAGGCGGCTTCGCTGGACCGGGCGCGCATGCTCGCCCTCGCCGCACTGGCTAGGCAATCGGGAAGCCCCATCCAGGCCGCGATCGGCAATCTGGTCGCCCCGGCCGGGCCCGGACGCCACCTGCTGCACTTCGACGACTGGAGCACAGCCGTCGATCTCGCTGCTGACGGGACGATCGAGATCGAGAACCCGATGGTCGCCGCCGCGCTGCATCGTATGGTTCAGGAAGGTGACGAGGTCGGTGTCATCCTGAGGACCTTCCTCGAAGAGGTCTCCCACACCGGACCGAACGGAGTCGGGATTCCGGTCAAGGAGGTGCGGGGCTGGTACCTCGCGGAAGGCGTGTTCCATCCGTTGACGGAGGCGGAGATCTTCTCCGCGTACTGCACGGACGCCGACACCGGCGAGCCGCTGCCTCCCGAACGCGGTGTCCGTTACGTGGATGCCTACACCGTCGGCTTCTGATACCGGCGCATGCCGTGGACAGCACGGGCGGTCGGGTCACGGTGCTTCGGCCCCGGCACTGGCCGGCATCGTCGGGAACGGTTAGAACTGGTGCCGTGGACTTCCCCCAGGCGCTGCGCGAGCGCCGCACCAGCCGTCGGCTCAGCCAGCTCGACCTCGCCACGCGCGCCGGCACGACGCAGCGGCACCTGAGCTTCATGGAGTCGGGTCGTTCCGCTCCCGGGCGGGGCATGGTCGTGCGGCTGGCCGAGTCGCTCGATCTGCCGCTGCGGGAACGCAACGAGCTGCTGCTGTCGGCCGGTTACGCGCCCGTGTACGCCGAGACGCCGCTGGACGGGCCGGCGCTGGCGCCCGTGCGGGCGGCGATCGAGCACATCCTCGCCGGTCATCTCCCGTACCCCGCCGTGGTCGTGGACCGGCGCGGTGACGTCATCGCGGCGAACGAGGCACTGGCGCTGATCACGGAGGGCGCCGACCCGCGCCTCGTCGGCCCCGGCACCAACGCCTACCGGCTCGCCCTCCACCCGGACGGCCTTGCGCCGTGCATCCTCAACTTCGCGGCCTGGGCGCGGCACATCCTGGAGCGGACCGGCCATCTCGGCGAGCTGCACGAGGAGTTGTGCACGTACGTGCCCGACATGGAGGTGCCCGAGCAGCACTTGGGCTTCGCCGTGCCGCTGCACCTGCGGACCTCGCTCGGCGAGCTGCACCTGATGACGACGGTGACGACGTTCGCCACCGCCGTCGACGTCACGCTCGCCGAGCTGAAGCTGGAGGCGTTCCTGCCGGCCGATGCCGAGACGGCGGAGGTGCTGCTCAGAGCCCGGGGAACTGGTAGTCCGCAGTGATCCGCCCGTCGGCGCCGAGGACGACGAACTCCACGCCGCTGCCCACGGGCTCACCTCCGGCGGTGGGCACCATCTCCCAGGTGAACTTGACGACGTCGCGCAGCCGGACGGCGTCCGGGAGCGCCCGGAAGGTGAACTCGCCCGGCGCGACGAACTCTTCGTAGGCGCGGGTGACGCGGACGTCGAGGGCGTCGTAGCCGCGCGCTTCGAGCATGGTGTCGTCGAACCCGACCCGGGCCGCGACTTCGCGGATCTCGACGGGAGGATGGAGGACGTGGGCGGCATCCTCGGCCCACAGTTCCTCGATGGCCTTCCGGCGGAGGCCGGGGTCGGCCTCCGCCCACAACGCTGCGTAACGGTCGGCGAGTTGCTGGGCGGTGGTCATAGTGGCCCTCCCTGTGGTGATCGGTATTGCCCTCATCCTGCGAGGCTGCGGGTGGGCCGACAATTCCCGCCGGGGAATGAGGCCGGCCGGTCCGAATTCGTGCCGGCCGCGCAAGACGGGCTGCCGTCGGGTGATTTTCGAGTTGCCCGGACGGGCCCGGGTGGCGTTGGCTGGCCCGCATGAGCGAACTGCACACCGAACGCCTTCTCCTGCGCCGCTGGCGCGAGACGGACCTCGAACCCTGGGCCGCGATGAACGCCGACCCCGAGATCCGGGAACACCTCGGCGACCTCCTCACCCGGGACCAGGCCGACGCCTCGGTGGCCCGCTACGAGGCCGCGTTCGAGGCGCGCGGCTACGGCTGGTGGGCGGTCGAGGTGCGGGCCACCGGGCGCTTCGCCGGGTTCGCCGGGCTCGACGACATCGACGAGGACGCCCCGGTCGACGGCGTCGAGATCGGCTGGCGCCTCGCCCGGAGCGCCTGGGGCCACGGCTACGCCACCGAGGCGGCCCGCGCGGTCCTCGGGTACGCCTTCGACACCCTCGCCCTCCCCGAGGTCCTCGCCATCACCACCGCTACCAACCACCGCTCCCAGGCCGTCATGCGACGCCTCGGCATGACGCACGACCCCGCCGCCGACTTCGAGGACCCGACCGTCCCCGAGGGGCCGCTGCGGCACAACGTCGTCTACCGGATCGCGCCCGGAGCCTGACGGTTCTGATGCCCCTGGCAGTCCTGACGGTCCGCCAGAGGCGTTGTCAGTGGTGTGTGCCAGGGTGGCCCCATGCTGGCGATCACGGTGCAGGAGAACGACGGGACACGGCACGTCGGGGCGGGTGCGGACGCCCTCGCGGTGCTGGTCGGACGGCTGGGCGCGGACGGGGACAACTTCGTCGTCGTCCAGCGCCTGCCCGACCTGCCCGACGTCTACATCCAGGTCTGGCACGCCGAGGGCGGCGAGTACGCCCTGGAGCACCGCGACGGCTCCGCCGACCGGCACTACGAGGTCGCGCTCGACGGGCCTGAGCCGGTGATCGCCGCCATGCTCGGCTGGGCGCGCCGCGAGCCCGGCTGGGGCGACGGGCTGGCCTGGAAGCCGCTCGACACGGGCCCCGCGCCCGAGCCCGTGCCCCCGCTCGACCTGCCCGCCGGCGAGCGCCGCGACCTGGAGGAGCGGCTGCGCCTCACCCTGGCCTGCGGCTACACCACCCGGGCCGAGCTCGCCGAGGAGGCCGAGGAGTACCTGGTCTCCGCGGACAGCCGCCCGGTCTCCCGCGAGCAGGCCGAACAACTCGCGGACCGGCTCTGGCTGGAGCGCGTCGGCGAGCAGACCGGCTGGACCGGCGAGACGGACCCGGAACGCCTCGCCCGCGCCTTCTCCGCCCTGGAGGCCGACGGCATCACGGCCCGCGAGCACTTCACCTGCTGCCGTTCCTGCGGCGAGGCCGAGATCGGCGCCGCCGGAGCCCCCGACGCCCGCGGGTTCGTCTACTTCCACACCCAGAGCACGGACTCGGCCGCCCGCGGCCACGGCCTCTCGCTCCTCTATGGCGGCTTCGACGGCTCCCCACTCACGACCACCGCCGTGGGCCACGAGGTGGTGGCCGCGCTCAAGGACGCCGGCCTCCCGGCGGTCTGGAACGGCGACGCCGCCCACGCGATCGAGATACGCCCGCTGGTCTGGCGCAAGCGCCTGGTGGGCTGACGGGAGGGCGAGGTTCCGATGGAAGGCAGCGTGCCCCGCATGAGTTCCACGCCCGGGACGGGTCTCACGCACATACGCCTGCTCGCCGGATACGCCACTGCCGGTCGGCCGGTCTACGAGGTTCTGCCGGCCCGTACTCGCGCGGACGGTGCAGTCGAGCTGGCCGGCAGCCCCGGGCTCGTGCTCGGGTGCGCGGCGGGCGACCGGCTGACGGTCGGGGACGACGGCACGTTCGAGGTCGTGTCGGTCGGCCCGAACCGCTGCCTCCAGGCAGGGCGCCGCCAGGGCGGCTTCGCACCGGAGGACGTGGCGGCCTTGGCCGGGGCCATGAGGGAACTGGACGGGCTGGTGGAGGCCCCGGCCGACGGGCGGTTCGTCGTGGTGACGGTGGCGCGGTCGGCCGGGGGCGCAGCGGTGGAGCGGGTGATGGACGGTTGGGCGGCCCGGGTGGACGGTGCCGAGTGGTGGATCGGCAACGAGTAGGGCCCTACGGCACCAGCAGGTGCAGGGCGTCGCGGACCACGGAGACCTCGACCGGGAGCGGGGCGATGAACTCGCCGTCCGCGTAGGACGTGATGCCGGGGGATTCGATCCGCAGGGACTCCGTCCGGAACGTGGCCACCTCCGGGTGGTGGACGTGGGTGCCCTTGAAGATCGTCGGGAAGAAGCGGGCGATCCGCAGGCGGGGCATGGCGGCGACGACGGTGAGGTCGAGCAGGCCGTCGTCGGGGAGCGCGGCCGGGCAGATCAGCATGCCGCCGCCATAGCTGCGGGTGTTGCCGACGGCGGCCAGGGTGAGGTCGCGCTCGATGACGGTGCCGTCCGCGAGGGTGATGCGGAACGGCAGCGGGCGCAGGTTGGCGAACTCGGCGAGGATGGCGAGGTTGTAGCGCATCCGGCCGCGCGGCCAGCGCAGGCGGTTGGTGCGGTCGCTGACGAGCGAGTCGAACCCGGTGGCGAGGACGGAGCCGAACCAGCGGGTCGTGCCGTCCGGGCCGGTGACCCGACCGAGGTCGACCGTGCGGGTCCGTCCGGCGGCGATGACGTCGGCGGCAGCCTCGGGGGCGTCGCGCGGCAGCCCGTACGCGCGGGCGTGGTCGTTGCCGGTGCCCGCGGGGACGAC
>NZ_JBFBDY010000151.1:0-14177 GCF_040683475.1 Kitasatospora sp. NPDC093558
GGCCGTGGTCGAGGACGACGACCCGGTCGGCGCGTTCGGCGGTGGTCAGGCGGTGGGCGATCACCAGGGTGGTGCGTCCGCCGCTGAGCCGGTCCGCGGCGCTGTTCACGGCGGCCTCGGTGGCCAGGTCGAGCGCGGCGGTGGCCTCGTCGAGCAGCAGGATGTCCGGGTCGACCAGCTCGGCCCGGGCCAGTGCGATCAGCTGGCGCTGGCCTGCCGAAAGGTTTCGGCCCCGGCCCGTGACCTCGTGGTCGTACCCGCCCGACAACCCGACGATCATCTCGTGCGCGCCGACCGCCCGCGCCGCGGCCTCCACCTCGGCCGCCCTGGCGTCCGGCCGGCCGTAGGCGATCGCCTCGCGGACCGTGCCCGCGAACAGGTAGGCCTCCTGCGGTACGACGCCGAGGCGGTGGCGGTACTGCGCGAGGTCGTACCGCGTGAGGTCGACCCCGTCGACCCGGACGGTGCCCTCGGTCGCGTCGTAGAACCGGGCGACCAGCTTGACCAGCGTCGACTTGCCGGCCCCCGTCTCGCCGACCAGCGCCACCGTCTGGCCGGCGGGTATGTGCAGGTCCACGCCGGTGAGCACGTCCGGCGAGCCGTCCGCGCCGCCGTTGTAGGCGAAGCCGACGCCCTCGAACGCGATCTCGCCGCGCAGCCCCTTCTCGACCGGCACCGGGTCGGCCGCCACGGCCGTGGTCGTCGGCGTGCGCAGCAGCTCCCGGATCCGGCCGAGGCCGACCGAGGCCTGCTGGTAGCCGTCGAACACCTGGGAGAGCTGGTTCACCGGCGCGAAGAACAGGTCGATGTAGAGGAGGTAGGCGACGAGCGCGCCGACCGTCAGGGTGCCCGCGTCGACCCGGGCCGCACCCACGATCAGCACCAGCGCGGCGGCCACGCTGGACAGGAACTGGACGAACGGGAAGTAGAGCGAGATGTAGAGCTGTGCCCGGACCCGCGCCTCCCGGTAGGCGACGCCCCGGGCGACGAAGCGGTCGGTGTTGGCGTCCAGGCGGCGGAAGGCCTGGACGATCCGCATGCCCGCCACGTTCTCCTGGAGGTCGGCGTTGACGGTGCTGATCAGGTCCCGGGAGATCTCGTACTGGTCCCGGGACTTCCGGCGGAACACCAGCGTGGCGATCACCAGCAGCGGCAGCACCGCGAAGACCACCAGGGCCAGTCCGGCGTCGATGATCAGCAGGGCGGCGAAGATGCCGGCGAAGGTCAGCAGGCTGACCACGGCGGTGACGACCCCGGTCTGCAGGAAGGACGTCAGCGAGTCGAGGTCGGTGGTCATCCGGGTCATGATCCGGCCGGACAGCTCGCGCTCGTAGTAGTCCAGGCCGAGCCGGTTGAGGTGGGCGAAGATCTTGAGGCGGAGGGTGTAGAGCACGCGCTCGCCGGTGCGTCCGCTGACCCGGTTCTCGGCGCTCTGCACCAGCCAGTCCAGCAGGACGACCACCAGGGCACCCACGGCGGCCACGGCCACGCCGGACATCAGGGCCTTGCTGACGCCCTGGTCGATGCCGTGCCGGATCAGGATCGGCAGCACCAGCGAGGCGCCCGCGTCCAGGGCGACCAGCAGGAGGGCGAGGGCGAGCGGGGCCCGGAAGGGGCGCAGCATGCGGCGGAGGGAGAAGTCCGGGTCGCCGGCCTCGGCCTCCGCGCGGGATATCGACGGGGTGTCGGTGGCGGGCGGGAGGGCGGCGACCTTGGCCAGCAGGTCGGGCTCGGCGGTGCGGGCCGCCTTGGCGAGGGTGGGGAGGTCGGGGGTGGGGACGTCGGGGGTGCTGGCGGAGGTCGCGGACGGTTCGCGGACGGCTTCGGCGGTGGGCTCGCTGCCGGAGCGGGGTGCGGTGCCCGACTCTGGCTCGGGCTCAGGCTGCGTCGCGGCCACGGTCGCGGTCGCGGTCGCGGTCCGGGCGGGGGTGCGGCCGGCCTCGGGGTCGGTGATCAGGGCACGGTACTGGGGACATCGGGCCTCCAGTTCCTCGTGGGTGCCGATGTCCAGCAGCCGGCCGTGGTCCAGCACGGCGATCCGGTCGGCGAGTTGGAGGGTCGAGCGGCGGTGGGCGATCAGCAGCGTGGTGCGGCCGCTCATCACCGAGCGCAGCGCGTCGTGGATCTCCGCCTCGATCTGCGGGTCGACTGCGGACGTCGCGTCGTCCAGCAGCAGGATCCGCGGGTCGGTGAGGATCGCGCGGGCCAGGGCTATGCGCTGGCGCTGGCCGCCGGAGAGGGTGAGGCCCTGCTCGCCGACCTTGGTGTCGTAGCCGTCCGGCAGCGCGCGGACGAACTCGTCGGCCTGGGCGGCGCGCGCGGCCGCGACGACCTGCTCGTCGGTGGCGTCCGGCCGGCCGTACGCGATGTTGGTGCGGACCGTCTCGGAGAAGAGGAAGCTCTCCTCGGGGACGATGCCGACGGCCGAGCGGACCGAGTCGAGGGTGAGGTCGCGCAGGTCGTGGCCGTACAGGCGGATGGCGCCGGCCGCCGGGTCGTAGAACCGGGGCACCAGCTGGGCCACCGTCGACTTGCCGGAGCCGGAGGCGCCGACCAGGGCCAGGGTCTCGCCGGGGGCGAGCTTCAGGTCCAGGCCGTGCAGGACGGGCACGGGGTGTTCGGGGTCGTAGCGGAACTCGACCCGGTCGAACTCCAGGGCCACGCCGGGGGTGCGCGGGCCGACGGTGGCGCCCGCACGTCCGGCGCTCGTGACGTCCGCGTGGGCGCCGCCGGTGACGTCCGCGTGTGCGCCGCCGGTGAGGTCGAGGGTCACCGCGTCCCGGCGTTCCTGGACCAGCGGGCGCTCGTCGATCAGCTGGAGGACGCGCTCCACGCCCGCCCTGGCCTGCTGGCCGACCGTGATGACCATGGTGAGCATCCGCACCGGGCCGGTCATCTGGGCGACGTACGTGGAGAAGGCGACGAAGGTGCCGAGCGACACCTGCCCCTCCACGGCCAGCCAGCCACCGAAGGCCAGGACCGCGACCTGGGCGAGCGCCGGGACCGCCTGCATCGCCGGGTTGTAGCGGGAGTTGAGCCGGATCGAGCGCAGGCGGGCGGCGAAGAGGTTGCGGGAGGCGCCCTCCAGCTTGTCCAGTTCCTGCGCCTCCTGGCCGAAGCCCTTGACCACCCGGACGCCGCCGATCGCCTCGTCCACGACGCCGGCGACGGCTGCGGCCTCCTGCTGGGCCGCCCAGGTCGACGGGAACAGTCGCTTGCGGCTGAGCACGGTGACCCACCAGAGGGCGGGGGCCATCACGAGGGCGATCAGCGTGAGCGGCGGCGACAGCCAGACCATCACGGCCGCCGACATGATGAACATCAGCAGGTAGCCGGTCATCATCGGCAGCATCGAGAGCAGCCCGTTGACCAGCTGGAGGTCGGACGTGGCGCGGCCGACCACCTGGCCGGTGTCCAGCCGGTCCTGCCGGTGGCCGTCGAGCCGGCCGAGCGAACGGAACAGGTCACTGCGCATGTCGTGCTGGACGTCGAGCGCGAGCTGGCCGCCGTAGTAGCGGCGGACCTGGGTGCAGCCGAAGACCACCACGGCAGCGAGCAGCAGCACGACCGCCCAGGGGCCGAGCGGGCGGGTGTGGGTGGTGATGACGTCGTCGATGATCAGCTTGGTGACCAGCGGCACCAGCGCGGTGACGGCCATGCCGACGAGCGAGGCGCCGAAGGCGAGCAGCAGGCTGCGCCGGGAGCGCAGGCAGTAGCCGACCAGACGGCGCAGCCAGCCGCCGGCCTCGGGGGTCGCGGGCGTTGCGGCGGGCGCGGGGGGCTCGGACGACGTGGGTGTCGCGGACGGCGCGGGGGCCTCGTGCGTTGCGGGGGCCGCGGGAGTCGCAGAGGCAGGCTGAGTCGCCGCGACGACCGGGCCGGCCGGGGTCACCGGGGTCACCCGGGCCTCGGGACCGGCCGTGGGGGTCGGTTCCGAGCTCGCGTCGGGGGACGGTGGGCCGCTCGGGGATTGCTCCACCGTAGATCCGTGAGTCTCAGGCATATTTAGGGATGCTAACCATTCCGTCGGGACGCCGCCATGCCGTTTCCGGCCGGGCCGGGGTGCGGGGCGGGGCGGGCGCACGCCAGGGCGCGCGCTCGCGACAGGCTCCGGCGGAGTGGCCAACAGCCTGCGGCCTGCGGTGATTCCCGCCCGGACACCCGGACGGACCAACCGGCCCCGCTGACACCAGCGTCGTCGACGACGGCCCGGGCGCCCACCGGCCAGGGGGCAGGCGCGCACCGTTCTTTGGACCTAGGCCCGAGGGAGGGGTGGCTCCGGGCGCGGCCGGGAACGCAGGCGGCCTCAGCCGCGGGAGGACGCGGGTTCGGCTGCGGAGCCGGGTACGGCTTCGGCTTCGGAACCGGGTGCGGCGTCGGCTGCGGCTTCGGAACCGGGTGCGGCGTCGGCCGCGGAGCCGGACACCGAGCCGGCCGCCGCCGAGAACGCGCCGTGGGCGAGGTTGTGCAGCAGTGCGGCCATGCCGTCGCGCTGGAGGCCGGGGCCGGGGCGATCGGCCTGGGCCGCCGGGTTGGGGCCGAGGCTGTGCGGGGTCGAGTTGATCAGGCCGAAGACTGCGTGGACCGCGGCCCGGGCGACCGGCTCGGCGGCGGGATCGGCCAGCGCCGGGTAGGCCTGCCGGACCACGTCGACCCAGAGCTCGACATAGCCGCGCTGGAGCCGGCGGACCGTACGGCGGTCCTCCTCCTTGAGGTTCAGCAGCTCGCGGTCGTGCAGGGTGATCAGGTCGCGGTCATCGAGGGCGAACTCGACGTGACCGCCGATCAGCGCGTCCAGCGCGGCGGCCGGGCCGTCACCGCCGCCCGCGCGCCGGCGACCTTCCTCCAGCAGGCGCTCGCTGATGCCGATCAACAGGTCGGCGAGCATCGCGTCCTTCCCGGCGAAGTGCCGGTAGAGGCCGGGGCCGCTGATGCCGACGGCCTTGCCGATCTCGTCCACGCCCACACCGAGGAAGCCTCGGGCGGCGAAGAGCCGTGCGGCCTCCCGGCGGATCTGGTCGCGACGCGGGAGCGCAGGGGCTTCGGGGACGTTCGGCATGCTGCCCATCGTAGACAGTCGGGTTATCGGCCGTTAACCTGGGCGCGTAAGTTAACGTTAATTAACGTGAGGGAGAGCGGGCACACCGGAACCCGGGCCGCCCGCCACCCGGTGCCGAGGGCAAGGGAGCTCTTGGGAATGGTCATCTCAACCGCCGGCGTACCCACCGGCGTCCATGGCAGCGCAGCGCGCGGCGGCGCGGCGGGCGGCACCGCGACACCAGGGTCCGTACCGCCGGGAGCCGCCGCCCCCGCGCCCCGGCTCGGCACGGCCGTCGACCCGGCCTCCGAGGCGTACCGGTCCAACACCGAGGCGCACCGGGCGCTGGTCGCCGAGCTGCGCGAGAAGCTCGGCACGGCCGCCCTCGGCGGTGGCGCCAAGGCCCGCGCCCGGCACACCGCGCGCGGCAAGCTCCTGCCCCGCGACCGCGTGGACACCCTGCTCGACCCGGCCTCCCCCTTCCTGGAGCTGGCCCCGCTGGCGGCCGACGGGATGTACGGCGGCGCCGCACCCGCGGCCGGGGTCATCGCGGGCATCGGCCGGGTCGCCGGACGCGAAGTGGTGGTCGTCGCCAACGACGCCACCGTCAAGGGTGGCACGTACTACCCGATGACGGTGAAGAAGCACCTGCGCGCCCAGGAGGTCGCGCTGGAGAACCGTCTCCCCTGCATCTACCTGGTGGACTCCGGCGGCGCCTTCCTCCCCATGCAGGACGAGGTGTTCCCCGACCGGGACCACTTCGGCCGGATCTTCTACAACCAGGCCCGGCTCTCGGCCGCGGGCATCCCGCAGATCGCCGCCGTGCTCGGCTCCTGCACGGCGGGCGGAGCGTACGTCCCGGCGATGAGCGACCAGGCCGTCATCGTCCGCAACCAGGGCACGATCTTCCTGGGCGGGCCGCCGCTGGTGAAGGCCGCCACCGGCGAGGTGGTCACCGCCGAGGAACTGGGCGGCGGCGAGCTGCACTCCCGGACCTCCGGCGTGACGGACCACCTGGCCGAGGACGACGCCCACGCCCTCTCCATCGTCCGCACGATCGTGGCCGGTCTGGGCCCGCGCCAGGAGCGGCCGTGGCCGCTGGCCGCGGTCGAGCCGCCGGCCGTCGACCCGGCCGGTCTGTACGGGGCCGTCCCGGTCGACCCGCGCACGCCCTACGACGTGCGCGAGGTGATCGCCCGGCTGGTCGACGGCAGCCGGTTCGCCGAGTTCAAGGCCGAGTACGGCGCGACCCTGGTCACCGGCTTCGCCCGGATCCACGGCCACCCCGTCGGCATCGTCGCCAACAACGGTGTGCTGTTCTCCGAATCGGCCGTCAAGGGCGCCCACTTCATCGAGTTGTGCGACCAGCGCGGCATCCCCCTCCTCTTCCTGCAGAACATCACCGGCTTCATGGTCGGCCGGCAGTACGAGGCGGGCGGCATCGCCAAGCACGGCGCCAAGATGGTCAACGCCGTCGCCTGCACCCGCGTCCCGAAGCTGACGGTGGTGATCGGCGGCTCGTACGGAGCCGGCAACTACTCGATGTGCGGCCGGGCCTACTCACCTCGCTTCCTGTGGATGTGGCCGGGCGCGAAGATCTCCGTGATGGGCGGCGAGCAGGCGGCCTCCGTCCTCGCCACCGTCCGCCGCGACCAGTTGGAGGGACACGGCGAGGAGTGGCCGGCCGAGGCGGAGGAGGAGTTCAAGCGCCCCGTCCGCGAGCAGTACGAGCGCCAGGGCAACGCCTACTACGCCACGGCCCGGCTCTGGGACGACGGCGTGATCGACCCGATGGACACCCGCACCGTGGTCGGCCTCGCCCTCACCGCCTGCGCCAACTCCCCGCTGCCGCCGCCCGGTCCGTACGGCGTCTTCCGGATGTGACCCCGCGCTCCCCGGGCGGGTCTCCGCATCTCCCCTCCCCGCCCGGGGCGCCCCCGCTCCCGGTGTGACCCTTCGACGCCGGCCCGCCGCGCGGCCCGCCGCAGGCTCCGGCGACCGACCCGTCCACCGCCACCTCCTTCGTACGGCCCCCTCGACCCGGAGGAACGCCTCCCATGTTCGACACAGTTCTGGTCGCCAACCGCGGCGAGATCGCCCTCCGGGTGATCCGCACCCTGCGGCGGCTCGGCGTGCGCTCGGTCGCCGTGTTCAGCGACGCCGACGCCGACGCCCCACACGTCCGCGAGGCCGACGTCGCGGTCCGGCTCGGCCCGGCCGACCGCAGCGACAGCTCGGCGGCCGAGACCTACCTGCGGACCGACCAGATCCTCGCCGCCGCCCGGCGCACCGGCGCCCAGGCCGTCCACCCCGGCTACGGCTTCCTCGCCGAGAACGCCGCCTTCGCCCGCGCCTGCGCGGACGCGGGCCTCGTCTTCATCGGTCCTCCTCCCGGTGCGGTCGAGCTGATGGGTGACAAGATCAACGCCAAGGAGGCCGTCCGGGCCGCCGGCGTACCGGTGGTCCCCGGCAGCCAGGCCACCGCGCCCACCGACGACGAACTCGTCGCCGCCGCGGACGGGATCGGCTACCCCGTCCTGCTCAAGCCGTCCGCCGGCGGCGGCGGCAAGGGCATGCGGCTCGTGCGGGACCCGGCCGAACTGCGGACCGAGATCGCCGCCGCCCGCCGCGTCGCCAGGACGGCCTTCGGTGACGACACCCTGCTGCTGGAGCGCTGGGTGGACCGCCCCCGCCACATCGAGGTGCAGGTGCTCGCCGACGCCCACGGCACCACCGTCCACCTCGGCGAGCGCGAGTGCAGCCTCCAGCGCCGCCACCAGAAACTGATCGAAGAGGCACCCTCCGTCCTGCTCAACGCCGAGACCAGGGCCGCGATGGGCGCCGCGGCCGTCCGTGCCGCGGAGTCCTGCGGCTACACCGGGGCCGGCACCGTGGAGTTCATCGTCCCCGGCATCGACCCGGACTCCCCCGCCCCCGACTCCCCCGAGAGCGTGCGGGAGTTCTTCTTCATGGAGATGAACACCCGTCTCCAGGTGGAACACCCCGTCACCGAACTCGCCATCGCCGTCGACGACCCCGCCGGCGGCCGGCCCCGCCGCCTGGACCTGGTCGAGTGGCAGCTGCGGGTCGCCGCGGGCGAGCCGCTCACCTTCGGTCAGTCCGACATCTCCTTCCTGGGCCACGCCATCGAGGCCCGTATCTGCGCCGAGGACCCGGAACGGGACTTCCTGCCCACCGGCGGACGGATCCTGGTCCTCGACGAGCCGCAGGGCGAGGGCGTCCGGGTCGACTCCGGGGTCACCCCCGGGAGCGTCATCACCAGTGCCTACGACCCGATGCTCGCCAAGGTCATCGCGTACGGGCCCGACCGCCCGACCGCGCTCCGCCGACTGCGTGCCGCGCTGGCCGACACCCGCATCCTGGGCGTCACCACCAACACCGGCTTCCTGCGACGGCTGCTCGCCCACCCCGACGTCGTCGCCGGCCGACTGGACACCGGCCTGGTGGAGCAGACCGTCCAGCAGCAGCCGGCCCTGCTCGCCTCGCCGTACTCGCCCGCGATGGCCACCGATCAGGCCGCTCCGACCGGCGACCCCACAGCAGCCGACCCCACGGCGGCCGACGACCCCACTCCGGGCGGCTCGGCCGCGGCCGACGGATCTCCTGCACCTGCCCACCTCCTGTACTACGCGGCCGCACTCGCGCGGCACGCGGACCTCACCCCGGCCGCCGACCCCGGCGGCTGGACCGACCCGTTCTCCCTCCCCTCCGGCTGGCGCCTGGGCGGCGCACCCGCCTGGACCACCCACCGCCTCCGGGCCTCCGGCCAGGACCCCGTCTCGGTGCGCATCCGTTCGATCACTGCGGGCAACGTAGCCGAGACCACTGACATTCCCGGCAATGTCACCCTTGAGGTGGAAATCGGACTCGGCTCCGACCCGACCCACCGGGCCCGGGCGGTCCGCACCGCCGACCGGCTGCACCTGACGGTCGACGGCCTGCAGACCTCCTTCGCCCTGACCGTCGACGACACCCCCGGGCTCGCCGGCGCCCCGGTGACCTGGCTCGGCGTCGAGGGCGACGCCTGGCCGCTGCACAGCCACGACGCGGTCGGCGAGGGCGCCGCCACGGCCGGCGCCCACCACGGCGCCCTCACCGCCCCGATGCCCGGCACCGTCACCGTCGTCAAGACCGCGGCGGGCGAGGCGGTCCGCAAGGGCCAGGCCCTGCTCGTCCTGGAGGCCATGAAGATGGAACACGTGATCTCCGCCCCGCACGACGGCGTCGTGAGCGAGCTCCGCGCCACCGCCGGGGCCACCGTCGCGATGGAGGAACTGCTGGTCGTGGTCACCCCCGTGGAGGAGGGCGCGGACGTTCCCGCAAGCGCCCCCGCGGGCGTGGACGCGACCGCCACGAGCCCGGCGGAGGTGCGGTCGTGACCACCACCCCCACCCACGAGCCCGACGCGCTCGAACTGGGCCTGCCCGACCCCGTCCGCGCGCCCGGCCTGCCCGAGGAGGTCCGGATCCACGAGGTCGGACCGCGCGACGGGCTCCAGAACGAGAGCGCCCTGGTGCCCGTCGAGGTCAAGGCCGAGTTCATCGCCCGGCTCGCCGCCGCCGGGCTGCGGACTGTCGAGGCCACCAGCTTCGTCCACCCCAAGTGGGTGCCGCAGCTGGCCGACGCCGAGGACCTGATGCCCCGGCTGACCGACCTGCCCGGACGCCACCCCGGACTCCGGCTGCCCGTCCTGGTGCCCAACGAGCGCGGCCTCGACCGCGCGCTCGCCCACCGCGCCACCGACATCGCGGTGTTCGCCAGCGCCACCGAGACCTTCGCCCGCCGCAACCTCAACCGCTCGGCGGACGAGGCGATGGCGATGTTCCGCCCGGTCGTCGAGCGCGCCACCGGGGCCGGGGTCGCGGTCCGCGGCTACCTCTCGATGTGCTTCGGCGACCCGTGGGAGGGCCCCGTCCCGGTCTCCCAGGTGGTCCGCCACGGCGTCGCGCTGCTGGAGATGGGCTGCGCCGAGCTGAGCCTCGGCGACACCATCGGCGTCGCCACCCCGGGCCAGGTCGCCGCCCTGCTCGGCGCGTTCGCCGCGGCGGGGGTGCCGGCCGAGCGGCTCGCGGTGCACTTCCACGACACCTACGGCCAGGCGCTCAGCAACACGCTGGCGGCGCTCCGCGAGGGCGTCACCACCGTCGACGCCTCGGCGGGCGGCCTCGGCGGCTGCCCGTACGCCAAGAGCGCGACCGGCAACCTCGCCACCGAGGACCTCGTGTGGATGCTGCACGGCCTCGGCATCCGGACCGGCGTGGACCTGCGCGCGCTGGTCGCCACCAGTGGCTGGATGGCCGGGCGCCTCGGCCGCCCGAGCCCGTCCCGCACCGTCCAGGCACTGCTCGGCGCCGCCCGGGACTGACCGTCCCGGAGCGCCGTCCGGCGCCCCGTCCCCCGTCCACTCGGACGACCTTCTTTCCCGACGACCACACCACGCGACCGTCACACCATCGGACGGACGCCGGTCACCCCGCTCACGCCCGCGGCCACCCCGGCCGGGCGGCCCCAGGAGGAACACCGTGTTCGATCACCGGCTGAACAGCGAGTACGAGGAACTGCGGCGCACCGTCGCCGAGTTCGCCCAGGACGTGGTGGCGCCGAAGATCGGCGAGTTCTACGAGCGGGAGGAGTTCCCGTACGAGATCGTCCGCGAGATGGGGCGGATGGGCCTGTTCGGCCTGCCCTTCCCCGAGGAGTACGGCGGCATGGGCGGCGACTACTTCGCGCTCGGCCTCGCCCTGGAGGAACTCGCCCGGGTCGACTCCTCGGTGGCGATCACCCTGGAGGCGGCCGTCTCGCTCGGCGCGATGCCGATCTACCGCTTCGGCACCGAGGAGCAGAAGCGCGAGTGGCTGCCCCGGCTCACCTCCGGCGAGCTCCTCGGCGCCTTCGGCCTGACCGAGCCCGAGGGCGGCTCGGACGCCGGCGCGACCCGCACGACGGCCCGCTACGACGAGGCCACCGACGAGTGGGTCATCAACGGCACGAAGTGCTTCATCACCAACTCCGGGACGGACATCACCGGGCTGGTCACCGTCACCGCCCTCACGGAACCGCTCGCTCGTTCGAGTGAAGAAGGCGAATTCCGCTCGCCAACGCGCGAGATCTCTTCCATCATCGTGCCCACCGGGACCCCGGGGTTCCAGGTCTCGAAGAAGTACTCGAAGGTCGGGTGGAACGCATCCGACACCCGCGAACTGTCCTTCACCGACTGCCGCGTTCCCGCGGCCAACCTGCTGGGCGAGCGTGGCCGAGGCTACGCCCAGTTCCTGCGGATCCTCGACGAGGGCCGCATCGCGATCGCGGCCCTGGCCACCGGCCTGGCCCAGGGCTGCGTCGACGAGTCCGTCGCGTACGCCGGCACGCGCCGGGCCTTCGGCCGGCCCATCGGTGCCAACCAGGCCATCCAGTTCAAGCTCGCCGACATGGAGCTGCGCGCCCACACCTCCCGCCTGGCCTGGCGGGACGCCGCTTCCCGGCTGCTGCACGGAGAACCGTTCAAGAAGGAGGCCGCCATCGCGAAGCTGTACTCGTCCGAGGCCGCCGTCGACAACGCGCGCGAGGCGACGCAGATCCACGGCGGGTACGGCTTCATGAACGAATTCCCGGTCGCCCGCTTCTGGCGCGACTGCAAGATCCTGGAGATCGGCGAGGGCACGTCGGAGGTCCAGCGCATGCTCATCGCCCGGGAGCTCGGCGTCACGTCCTGAGCCGCACCCTGCGGGGGTAACGCCCGCCCCCGCAGGGACGGTTGGGGCGGCCGGCCGTACGGTCGGCGAGGCCGACGGCCGAGGCGTACGGCTGCAGCCTGGGCGAGCGGCTGCGGCCGGTGCCGCACCGGAGGCTGGTGGCGCGGCGACGGCTGGTGGCGCGGCGACGGCGAAAGCCGTGGGCGCGCCGGAGTTGGACGATGAGGAATGGGACGCCGGGCTGGTTCGGCGTCAGGGGATGACGATCACCGGGCGGTTGGCGCGGCGCGCCAGCCGGCCGGAGACCGAACCGAAGATCTTGCCGAGCAGGCCGTGCGTCGTGCCGACGACGATGGCGTCGGCGGCGTACTCACGGCCGACCTCCTCGATCTCGTGGCAGATGTCGCCGCCGCGCTCGACCAGGATCCAGGGCACGCCGGCGAGGAAGTCGGCACAGGCGAGCTCCAGGCCCAGCACCTCGGTGCGGTGGTCCGGGAGGTCCACGAAGACGGGAGGCTCACAGCCCGCCCAGACCGTGGCGGGCAGACGGTTGGCGACGTGCACGATCACCAGGCCGCACTGCGAACGGCGGGCCATACCCACCGCGTAGGCGAGGGCTCGCTCGCTGGACAGCGAGCCGTCGAAGCCGACGACCACGCCGTGCTGGAAGGCCGGGTCGCAGGCGCGGCCGGGCTCGTCCTGGACGATCGGCTCGGTGTGCGCGCCGGACAGGCCGGACGTCTCCGGGCGGTCGGCGCCCGGGCCCAGGCGGCCGGTCACCGCGAGCTCCGGGCGGTCGGTCGCGGGCTCGCCACGCCGGCGGCGGGCGCCGGGGCGGTCGCGGCGGACGATGTTGCGCAGCGAACGCGCGAAGCCCTGTACACCGCTGGCCTGTCCACCGCTGCCCCGTACGCCGCCGAGCGCGGGCTCGCAGGGCGCGGGCTTGTGGTGCTCTGCGCGGTGGGCGCCGGCGGGAGCGCCTGCGTCCGGTGCACCCGGTCGGCCGGAGTCTGCACGGCCGACGTCCACACCGTCGCTGTCCCCACGACCGACGTCTCCATGGCCGACGTCTCCACGGCCCGCATCGACACGGCCGAGGTCCGCGGGGCCGGCGTCGACACGGCTGCCGTCGGCGTGCCCCGGTGCTGCGGTGCGCCCGGCCTCGTCGCGTGGAGCGGAGTCGCCGCCGGTCGCTGGGCCCGTGCCGCGGGGCGCGTCCGGTTCAACCGGTCGGGAGGACTCAAAACCAGCCATGGCTCACGGCTCTTCGCGGGAGAGGGGCCGACAGGAGAGGACAACGCTGCCCGGGGAGCAGGCCCACCCACGGGATGACATCGGTCCGCGCCGTCCAGCACCGTTTGTGACCTGTTCCTTTCAGAGTACGACGGGCGTGGGGCCCAGCCCAGCGGCGAAGCCCCGGGGGGCTGTTGTTCCCGCGAAAGGGGGATGCGCCCACCGAGACCGCGCGCCCTGCTCGCAAGCCTTAGCGCCCCCTCCGGAAAGGAGGTTCCCTGGAGCTTGACTGAGCGAACCGGGCCGCGCAACAGGCCCGCGGGACACCGTGACCGGACTGTCATTGATCGGCGACGATCCGTCGCGGACCGTCGCGACCCGTGACGTCCCACCCACCCCACCAGGCCTCTTCCGTCCCCCGGGCACACCCCGCCGCGGCACCCGTTTCAGCCACTTCGCGCGGGTTCGCGACGCTCTCTGGCATTTGCCAAGTGCATAGGCGCGGGCACTGGCACCATGCTCGGCATGCCCCTGCTCCTGTTCGACCTCGACAACACGCTGCTCCCCAGGGACGCCGCTTTCCGGGCCTGGGCGCAGGACTTCCTGTCCGAACGCGACCTGCCACCCGGGGACGTCGACTGGTTCGTCACCCTGGACGGCGGCGGCTACGTGCCGCGCAGCACCGTACTGTCCGCCGTCCGGCGCCGCTACGGGTTGGACGCCTCTTCCGACGACCTGCTCGACCACTACCGACACGGCATCAACTCGCACATCCACTGTCCGCCCCGGCACGTCGAAGCGCTGCGGGCGGCCCGGGCCGCCGGGTGGACGCTCGGCATCGTCAGCAACGGCGGGACGGGCCCGCAGTCGGAGAAGATCCACCGGACCGGGCTCGGCCCCCTGGTCGACGGGTGGGTCATCTCCGAGGAGGCGGCTTGTCTCAAGCCCGACCCGTTGATCTTCGAGATCGCCGCCCGGCGGTGCGGCGTCTCCCCCAGCGGCGACTGGGCCTCGCACACCTGGATGGTCGGGGACCACGCGCCGGCCGACATCGCCGGAGCGGAGCTCACCGGCCTGCGCAGCGTGTGGCTGCACCACGGCCGTCCCTGGGCCGAGATCGGCTACCGGCCGACGCTGAAGGCCGCCGGCCTGCCGGAGGCCGTCGGCCAGATCCTGGCCGCGCGCAACGCGCG
>NZ_JBFBDY010000152.1:0-14092 GCF_040683475.1 Kitasatospora sp. NPDC093558
GGTTCGGCCGGGCCGGCCGGGCCCGTCATGCCGGTCGTGCCGGTCGTGCCGCTGCCGATCCGCGGCGAGGCGCTGCCCCGGACAGCCCCGGCCGCCGCCCCCCAACAGGCGGGCAGCGAGGGCGAGTTGGACGCAGCCCTGGCCGAACTCGCCATGATGGTGGGCCTGGAGCCGGTCAAGCGCCAAGTGCGCGCGCTGTCCGCCCAGTTGAGGATGGCCGGGCTCCGCGCCGAGCAGGGCCTGCCGGTCCAGCCGCCCAAGCGCCACTTCGTCTTCTCCGGCCCCTCCGGCACCGGCAAGACCACCGTCGCCCGGATCCTCGGGCGGGTCTTCCACGCCCTCGGCCTGCTCTCCGGCGACCACCTGGTCGAGGCCCAACGGGCCGACCTGGTCGGCGAGTTCCTCGGCCAGACCGCCGTGAAGGCGAACGAGCTGATCGACTCCGCGCTGGACGGCGTGCTCTTCATCGACGAGGCGTACAGCCTCTCCAACTCCGGCTACACCAAGGGCGACGCGTACGGCGACGAGGCGCTCCAGGTGCTCCTCAAGCGCGCCGAGGACAACCGCGACCGGCTGGTGGTGATCCTGGCCGGCTACCCCGAGGGCATGAACCGGCTGCTCGCCACCAACCCCGGCCTCAACTCCCGCTTCACCACCCGGGTCGACTTCCCCAGCTACCGCCCGGGCGAGCTGACCGCGATCGGCGCGGCGCTGGCCGGCCGGGACGGCGACGGCTGGGACGAGGACGCGGCCGAGGAGCTGGCCAGCATCTGCACCCACGTGGTGCGCGAGGGCTGGATCGACGAGCTGGGCAACGGCCGGTTCATCCGCACGCTCTACGAGAAGTCCTGCGCCTACCGGGACCTGCGGCTCTCGCAGCTGCGCGTACCGCCGGGCCGGGAGGACCTGGCGACGCTGCGGCTGCCGGACCTCGTCCAGGCGTACGGGGAGCTGATCGACGG
This sequence comes from Kitasatospora sp. NPDC093558, assembly GCF_040683475.1. Taxonomy (NCBI): domain Bacteria; kingdom Bacillati; phylum Actinomycetota; class Actinomycetes; order Kitasatosporales; family Streptomycetaceae; genus Kitasatospora; species Kitasatospora sp. NPDC093558. Next base: position 963 of record NZ_JBFBDY010000152.1, read on the forward strand.
CCGGGGCTGAGCCCGGCCGCCGTCCCCGCCGCGTTCGGCGTTCAGCGTTCGGCGTTCGGCGTTCAGCTCCCCAGGCTCCTGAGCAGTTCGGCCTCGCGCTCGGCGTCGAGCCACGCGAACGGCCGGTCGGCGCGCTGCGGGGCGTTGCCGCCGATCGAGCGCAGCCACGTCCAGGTGTCCCGGACGGTCTCGGCCACCGGGCGGCAGCGCAGGCCGTCGGCCACCGCGCGGTCGACGTTCGCGTCGTGCAGGTAGTCGTGCAGCTCGCCCGGCGGCACCCAGATCGGCAGCTCCGTCCACGGCTCGACGCCGGCGGCCACGATCGGCTCCGGGTCCGTCCAGCGCAGGTCCGCGTCGGAGCCGGTGGCCCGGACGCACTCCTCCAGGATCGTCCCGATGGTCGCGTGCCCGGCCGGGCTCACCAGGTTGTACGCGCCGCCGAGGCGGGCCGTGCCGGCGTCGAGCATCCAGGCGGCGAGGTCGCGGGCGTCGATGTACTGCAGCGGCAGGTCGCGCGGGCCGGGGGCCAGCACCGGGCCGCCCCGGGCGATCCGGTTGAGCCAGTGGGGCAGCCGGCCGATGTTCTCGTACGGGCCGAGGATCAGCCCGGCTCGGGCGTACACCGCGCGCCCGCCGAACTCCTCCTCCACGGCGAGCTCGGCGCCGCGCTTGGCCTCGGCGTACGGCACCTCCCCCGCCGCGTCCGGCACGGCCTCGACGACCGCGGCGGACTCGTCGGCCGCGGGCGGCTTCGGGTAGTCGTACACCGAACAGCTGGACACATACCCGTAGTGCCCGACACGGTCCTTGAGCAGCCGGGCGCTGGCGCGCACCGCCGCCGGGGCCCAGGACCAGGTGTCCACCACCGCGTCCCACTCCCCCGTCGCCAGGGCGTCGAGCCCGCCCTCGGCGGTGCGGTCCCCGCGCAGCACCGTCACGCCCTCGGGCGCGGGCTGCGTACCGCGGTTGAGGGCCGTCACCTCCCAGCCCCGGGCCAGCGCCTCCTCGGCGACGGCGCGTCCGACGAACTTCGTTCCACCCAGCAAGAGAAGCCTCATGCCGACCACCCTGCTCCTCGGGTGGCCGGCATGGGAACCGCTGAATGCTCTCGGCAGAATCGCCGACAGCGGACACGCCGGTGCGGCACCGGGCGCGATGGGCGGCGAAACGTTACGCCACGGAGCGGTGGTCCGGGTCGTGCATCTCGCCGACCAGCTCCTCCAGGACGTCCTCCAGCATGACCACGCCGAGCGTGCGCCCGTCCTGGTCGGTGACGGCCGCCAGGTGGCAGGCCGCCCGGCGCATCGCACCGAGCGCGTCGTCCAGCGGGAGGCCGCCGCGCAGCACCGTGATCGGGCGCCACAGGCGGGCCGGGACGGGCAGCGACGGGTCCTCCACGTCGAGGATGTCCTTGAGGTGGAGGTAGCCCAGGTAGCCGTGGCCGGCCGGGTCCCCGTCGGTGACCGGGAAGCGCGAGAAGCCGGTGCGCAGCGCCAGCTCCTCGACCTGCGCGGCGGTCACCTTGGTGTCCACGGTGACGAGCTGCTCGGGCTTCAGCAGGACGTCGGTGACCGGCCGGCGGCCCAGCTCCAGCGCGTCCTCCAGGCGCTCCTGGCGCTCCTCGTCGAGCAGGCCCGCGTCCCGGGAGTCGATCAGCAGGTACATCAGCTGCTCGGTGGTGAACACCGACTCGACCTCGTCCTTGGGCTCGACCCGGAACAGCCTCAGCACGCCGTTCGCGAAGGCGTTCAGGAAGCGGATCACCGGCGCCAGCCAGCGGGCCAGCCGGTCCAGCGGCGGGCCGAGCCACAGCGCGGCCTTCTCCGGGCCGGCCAGGGCCATGTTCTTCGGCACCATCTCGCCCATCACCATGTGCAGGAAGACCACGACGGCCAGCGAGATCCCGTACGACAGCGGGTGCATCAGGCCGGACGGGATCCCGACCGCGTGGAACGGGCCCTCCAGCAGGCTCGCGATCGTCGGCTCGGCCAGCGCACCGAGGCCCAGCGAGCAGACGGTGATGCCGAGTTGGGCGGCGGCCAGCATCGCGGAGACGTTGGACAGCGCGTGCAGCACCGTGCGGGCACGCTTGTGGCCCGCCTCGGCGAGCGGCTCGATCTGGCTGCGGCGCACCGAGATCACCGCGAACTCGGCGCCGACGAAGAACGCGTTGCCGAGCAACAGCAGGACGGCGACGGCCAGTTGGAGCGCGGTCATCGGGTCCCGTCCTCGTCGTCGGCGTACTCCGGGTGCGCGGTGCTGCGCTCCACCCGGACCTTGCTGGTGCGGTGCCGGTCGACCGCCTCCACGGTCAGCAGCCAGCCCGGCAGGTGGGCCTGCTCGCCCGGCTCGGGCAGCTTGCCGAGGAGGTCGGCGACCAGGCCGGCCAGCGTCTCGTACGGGCCCTCCGGGGCGTACAGGCCGATGGCCTCCAGCTGGTCGGTGCGGGCACGGCCGTCGGCCTCCCAGACCGGCCGGCCGTCCACCGGGGGCAGCGGGACCAGTTCGGGGGTGTCGGCCGGGTCGTGCTCGTCCTGCACCTCGCCGACGATCTCCTCGACGATGTCCTCGACCGTGACGACGCCGGCGGTGCCGCCGTACTCGTCGACCACGATCGCCATCGGCTGGAGCCGGCGCAGCTGGTCGAGCAGGCGCTCGGCGGGCAGCGTCTCGGGCACCAGGAGCGGCGGCGAGGCCAGGTCGGCGACCCGGGTCTGGCCGCGGTGGACGGCCGGGACGGCCAGCGCGTCCTTGAGCGTCACGATGCCGGTGACCTCGTCCAGGCTGTCGGCGTAGACCGGGAAGCGGGACAGGCCGGTGGCCCGGGTGAGGTTGACCACGTCGGAGGCGGTCGCGTCGCGCTGGAGGGCGGCGACGTCCACGCGCGGCGTCATCACCGACTCGGCGGTGAGGTCGCCGAGGCCGAGGGTGCGGACGAACAGCGTCGCCGACTCCTCGTCTATCGCACCGGCCTTGGCCGAGTGCCGGGCCAGCGAGACCAGTTCGGCCGGGGTGCGGGCGTGGTCCAGCTCCTCCTGCGGCTCGATGCCGAAGGCGCGGACCGTACGGTCGGCGGCCCCGTTCAGGAAGCGGATCAGCGGACGGCACCCGCGCGAGAACGCCATGTGCGGCGCGGCCACCGCGCGGGCCACCTGGAGCGGTCGCGAGATCGCCCAGTTCTTCGGGACCAGCTCGCCGATCACCATCTGCAGGACGGTCGCCATCAGCATGCCGAGGATCACGGCGGTGCCGTGCGCGGCGGCGTCGGGCAGGCCCACGGCGTCGAACACCGGGCTCAGCAGCGTGGACAGCGCCGGCTCGGCGAGCATGCCGACCACCAGCGACGTGACGGTGATGCCCAGCTGGGCGCCGGAGAGTTCGAAGGAGAGGTGCCGCAGGGCCCGCGCGACCCGGCCGGACTTGGCGTCGCCGGCGTCGGCGGCGCGCTCCACCGCCCCGCGCTCGACGGTCACGAAGGCGAACTCGGCGGCCACGAAAAGGCCGTTGGCGAGGATGAGCAGGACGGCCGCGAGCAACAGCAGCCAGGCCGTGATCACAGTGCCGCCTGCCTTCCGGGGGCCGGAAGTGAGGCGGCGCAGGTACTACCGGACGGATCGTCCATCGAGGGGGAGTGTCACTCCTCAGGTCGTATTCGGGTCAGGTCGTTTTCGGGCAGGGCGGCAACTTTGCCCCGCTTTTACCAGCGTAGACCATAGCCGTTTCGACCGTTGGGGGGAGCTTTCGGGTGCGGGTGTTGGGGTGTGGGGGTCCGGCTCGGGCGGCCTGGGCGGTCGGCTCTGGGCGGCCGGCTCAGGCGGCCTGGGCGTGGTGCTCGACGAGGTCGCGCAGGGCGCGGGCGTTTGCGATCGCCTGGGCCTTGCCGACGCCGGACTGGATGCCGACGGCGGCCAGCGAGGTGCCGTCGGAGAGGTCGAGGGTGGCCCACGGGTCGCCCTGGCGGAAGTTGACCCGGACGATCTCGGCCCAGGCCAGCCGGCGGCGGCGCACGAAGTTGACCACCGTCACGCCCTCGGCGTCGGCCGTCACCCGCGGGCGGGCCAGCATCAGGCCGACGCACGCGAACGCCACGCCGCTGCACACCATCATGATCCGGTCGTTGAGCTGCCAGCTCGCCGGGAGCACGAGCGCCATCGCGACGAACAGCACCACCAGCAGCGCGCAGACCGGCAGCAGCACGGCACGGGTGCGGCGCGGGGCCCAGGTGACGGGGTACTCGACGTACTCGGCGTGCTCGACATGCTCGACGGGCGTGGACACGGGGGGCTCCGGTGGGGTGGTTCGGTGGACGGCACGGTTCGGTGGACGGCACAGTTCGGCGCCGGACGGCCTGCTTCGGCGGCGGACGGCCTGCTTCGGCGGCGGACAGCGCGAGGGCGGGGACGCCGGTCGGCGTCCCCGCCCCATTCAACCCTTGCTTACCCGCGCGGCGGACCCGAGGTCCGCGGGACGCGCGAGGTCAGAGGCGGCAGGCGTGGATGTTGGTGACCAGAATGGCCCGGGCGCCGATGCCCCACAGGTCGTCCATGATCCGCTGGGCCTCCTTGCGGAGCACCATCGCGCGCACGGCCACCCAGCCCTCGGTGTGCAGCGGGGAGACGGTCGGCGACTCCAGGCCGGGGGTGAGGGCCACGGCGGCGCTCACGTTCTCGGCGCGGATGTCGTAGTCCATCAGCACGTAGCGGCGGGCCACCAGCACGCCCTGGAGGCGGCGCAGGAACTGCTCCACCCCCGGGTCCTCGCCGGCGCCCTTCGGGCGGATCACGACGGCGTCGGAGATCAGGATCGGATCGCCGAACACCTCCAGGCCGGCGTTGCGCAGGCTGGTGCCCGTCTCCACGACGTCGGCGATCACGTCGGCGACGCCCAGCTGCACCGCGGTCTCCACGGCACCGTCCAGCTTGGTGACCGTCGCCTTCACGCCGTGGTCGGCGAGGTGCTGCTCGACCAGGCCGGTGTAGGAGGTCGCGATGCGCAGGCCCTCCAGGCCCTTCACGTCCTCGACGGCGACGCCCTCGGGACGCGCGAAGCGGAACGTCGACCCGGCGAAGCCGAGCGCGAGCACCTCCTCGGCGTTGGAGTGCGAGTCCAGCAGCAGGTCGCGGCCGGTGATGCCGACGTCCAGGCGGCCGGAGCCGACGTAGACCGCGATGTCGCGCGGGCGGAGGAAGAAGAACTCGACCTCGTTGTTCGGGTCGACGAGAACAAGCTCCTTGGGGTCCTTCCGCTGGCGGTACCCGGCCTCATGGAGCATCTCCGCCGCGGGACCCGAGAGAGAACCCTTGTTGGGGACGGCGATGCGCAGCATGGGAGGTCGGTTCCTTACCTGTTGGGAGGGGTGCTGTGGGGAGCTGTTTAGAGGTACTTGTAGACGTCGTCGAGCGTCAGGCCACGGGCGATCATCATCACCTGAAGGTGGTAGAGGAGTTGCGAGATCTCCTCCGCCGTCTGCTCGTCCGACTGGAACTCGGCGGCCATCCAGACCTCGGCGGCCTCCTCGACGACCTTCTTGCCGATCGCATGGACGCCCTGCTGGACGAGCTGCGCGGTACGGGAGGACGAGGGGTCGCCGGTGGCGGCCTTCTGCTGGAGCTCGGCGAAGAGCTCCTCGAATGTCTTCGAAGCCATGATGGGGCCACCTTACGGCGTGCGGGCGGACGGACGGTAAACGGTCCCGGACCGTGGACAGTCCGGTGGACGTCCACGGTCCGGGACCGTACGGGCTTCGTCAGCGCGCGTCGCGCAGCGTCACCGCGGTCGCGACGGCGGCCGTGACGGCCTCGTGGCCCTTGTCCTCGGCGGAGCCGGGCAGGCCCGCGCGGTCGAGCGCCTGCTCCTCGTTGTCGCAGGTCAGCACGCCGAAGCCGACCGGCACGCCGGTGTCCACGCTGACCTGGGTGAGGCCGGCGGTGGCCGCCTGGCAGACGTAGTCGAAGTGCGGGGTGCCGCCGCGGATGACGACGCCGAGCGCGATCACGGCGTCGTAGCCGCGGTCGGCGAGGCGCTTGGCGGCCACCGGCAGCTCGAAGGTGCCGGGCACGCGCAGGACGGTGGGCTCGGCGATGCCCAGGTCCTTGAGCGCGCGGTGGGCGCCGTCCAGGAGGCCGTTCATCACCTGGTCGTGCCACTGGGCGGCGACGACCGCGACCTTGAGGTCGGCGGCGCCGTCGATGGTCAGCTCGGGAGCTCCGTGGCCGCTCATGTTCGCTACTTCCTGTTCGTCTTCGTCGTACGAGTGAGTGTGGGGTGTGGGGTGGGGCCGAGGTTGGGGCTGGGGCCGGGGGCGGTCAGGAGCCGAGGCCGGGCAGGTCGTGGCCCATCCGGTCGCGCTTGGTGCGCAGGTAGCGCAGGTTGTGCTCCCCCGGCGCGATCTCGACCAGCTCGCGCCCCTTGACCTTGAGGCCGTGCTCGGTGAGCGCGGTGAGCTTCTCGGGGTTGTTGGTGAGCAGCGTCAGCGAGCGCACGCCGAGGTCGACGAGCATCTGGGCGCCGATGCTGTAGTCGCGGGCGTCGGCCGGCAGACCGAGGTCGAGGTTGGCGTCGACGGTGTCCCGGCCCTGCTCCTGCAGCTCGTAGGCGCGCAGCTTGTGGGCCAGGCCGATCCCCCGGCCCTCGTGCCCGCGCAGGTAGAGGACGACGCCGCGGCCGGCCTCGGCGATCCGGCGCAGCGAGGCCTCCAGCTGCGGGCCGCAGTCGCAGCGCAGCGAGCCGAAGACGTCGCCGGTGAGGCACTCGGAGTGGACGCGCACCAGCACGTCCTCGCCCTCCGGCAGCCGCCCGTCCGGGCCGAGGCCGCCGGCCACCAGCGCGATGTGCTCGACGCCGTCGATGGTGCCCTTGTAGCCGACGGCGGTGAACTCGCCGTGGGCGGTGGGCAGGGCGGTGGTCGCGGCGGGGTCGACGTGCAGTTCGGTGCGGCGGCGGTAGGCGATCAGGTCCTCGATGGAGATGATCGCGAGGCCGTGCTCGCGGGCGAAGGCGACCAGCTCGGGCAGCCGGGCCATGCTGCCGTCGTCGTTGACCACCTCGGCGATCGCGCCGGCCGGCGCCAGCCCGGCGAGCCGGGCCAGGTCGACGGCGGCCTCGGTGTGGCCGGGGCGGACGAGCACGCCGCCCTCGACGGCGCGCAGCGGGAAGACGTGGCCGGGGCGGGTCAGGTCGCCGGGCTCGGTGCCGGGCGAGGACAGCAGGCGGACGGTGCGGGCGCGGTCGGCGGCGGAGATGCCGGTGTCGACCCCCTCGCGGGCGTCCACCGAGACGGTGTACGCGGTGCCCTTGCGGTCCTCGTTGACCTGCGTCATCGGCGGCAGCTTGAGCCGGTCCAGCTCGTCCCCGGTCATCGGGGCGCAGATCACGCCGGAGCTGTAGCGGATGGTGAAGGCCATCAGCTCGGGCGTGGCGGCGGAGGCGGCGAAGACGATGTCGCCCTCGTTCTCGCGGTCCTCGTCGTCGACCACGATCACGGCGCGGCCGAGGGCGATGTCGGCGATCGCCCGCTCGACCGGATCGAGGACGAACTCGTCTGCGTCGCCGACGTTCTGACGGGTCGTCATGCTGCTCTGGCGGCTCATGCGGTGACTCCCTGCGGGACGGTGGCGGACTGCGGACGCTGCTCACGGGTGCTCAGCCACCACGCGCGCAGGCCGAGCAGCACCAGGACGAAGTAGATCGAGTAGGTCAGGCCGGAGAAGGTGTAGCCGCTGTTGAACGCGAGCGGGACGCCGACCACGTCGACGGCGATCCAGGCGAACCAGAACTCCAGCCAGCCGCGCGCCTGGGCGACCATCGCGGCCAGCGTGCCGACGAAGATGTAGGCGTCCGACCAGGGGCTCCAGGAAAGGGTCGGATAGGTCTTGAACAGCAGCGCCAGGGCGACCGTCCCGGCGGCGGTGCCGGCCACCAGGGCCGCGCGCTCGGGCCAGGTGGCGAAGCGGACGGCGATCGTGCCGGTGTCCCGGCGGCCCCGCTGCCACTGCATCCAGCCCCAGGCGGCGGTGACGATGACGATCAGCTGCTTGCCGATCAGACCCGGGACGTGGCCGCCCAGGTAGGCGGCGATCAGCACGGCGCCGGACAGCAGCTGGACGGGCCAGCTCCACACGGAGCGGCGCCAGCCGAGCGCGAGTCCGGTCAGGCCGAACACGTTGCCGATCATGTCGGCCCACTTCACGTGCTCGCCGAGGACGGTGAAGGCTTCGGTGCTCAGCCAGCTCACTTGGATTCCCCCGTGGTCGTTTCGTTCGCGGTGTTCGTGTCGTCGGCGCCGGTCGGGCCGGTCGGGCCGGTCGGGCTAAGTAGGTTGGGGAGGTTCGGCAGGGTGCGGGATTCGAGCAGCCGCTCCACGTACTTGGCGAGCACGTCCACCTCCAGGTTGACGCTCGCGCCGACGGTCTTCGCGCCGAGCGTGGTCAGCGCGAGGGTGGCGGGGATCAGGCTGACGGTGAAGCTGTCGCGGGCCGCCTCGACCACGGTGAGGCTCACGCCGTCGACGGTGATCGAGCCCTTCTCCACCAGGTAGCGGGAGATGCTCTCCGGCAGGCTGAACCGCAGGACCTCCCACCGGAGTTCGCCGGCCGCGTCGCGCTCGCCGGGCTCGCGGCCCAGCAGCGTGCCGGTCGCGTCCACGTGCCCCTGGACGAGGTGGCCGCCGAGCCGGTCACCGAGCGCCATCGCGCGCTCCAGGTTGACCGGCGAGCCCGGCTTGAGCTCCCCCAGGCTGGACCGGTGCAGCGTCTCCGCCATCACGTCGGCACTGAACTCGCCGGTGCCGGCCGCCAGTTGCTCGGGGGTGTCGACCACGGTCAGGCACACGCCGTTGACCGCGATCGAGTCGCCGTGACGCGCACCGGAACAGACCACCGGGCCGCGCAGGCGGATACGCGAGGAGTCGCCGATCTCCTCGATCGACACGACCTCGCCGAGCTCTTCGATGATGCCGGTGAACACCCGGGTTCTCCTCGCGCTTGGGGCGCGGACTCCGGGGCGGCAGAGGGAGATGACACGGACGGGCACCGGTGTGCGGAGCCGATGGCACACCCGTCTCCGGGGTACCGCCGACGCCGGGAGATCGCTCGCCCGGCACGGAAGCGCGTGCGCTCCCGCCGTCCACCTTCCCGTGGACCACCGGGGGTCCACGAGTACTGCTCTTCGTCCGCCCGCGCACGCCTCCCATCCGGACTTTAACCGTCGGTCCAGGAATTTCACCTGGTCAACCGGCCGCTGGCTGCGGACGGGTCGCGGACTGTAACCGCCGGTTCGGATTTTCACCGACCCCGGAGTGCGCTGAACGTCACTGCTGTTGCGGTCATTGTGCCACGGCCCGCGCAAGGCCAGGGAGAGGGTTTCGCTGTGGGCTGTTTCACGCGGAGGCGGGGAATGCGCGGCGCGGTGGAGGTCGCGTCGCGATGGAGGTCGCGTCGCGAGGGGGGCGGCCGGCCGTGCGGTGGTGGCGGACGGGATGGGGGCGCAGGCTGGTGATTGGGGGTGTTCACGGAAGGTGAGGAAGCTCCGGGGTCCGGAGCTGCGGAGGCGAGAACGATGAAGTTCATGGACGTCCACCACGGGATGGCCGGGATCACCGGAGAACAGCTCAAGGCGGCCCACGAGGCCGACATGGCGGTCCAGGGCGACGAGGGCGTGCAGTTCGAGCGCGCGTGGGCCGACCCCGAATCGGGCACGGTGTACTGCCTCTCCGACGCGCCGTCCAAGGAGGCCGTGCAGCGGGTCCACACGCGCACAGGCCACCCGGCGGACGAGATCCACCCGGTGCCGCTGAGCGTCTGAAGCCGTCGGCGCGACTGCCTATGGGTAGCGGGCTGTGGCCCGGCCGTCCGCAACGGGGCTGCGGCCGGCCTCAGAGTGCGGCGGGTGCGGCGATCGGCATGAAGTGCGTGACCACCGGCGGGTGCGCGAGGTAGCTCAGCTCGCCCTCGGACCAGACCGGCCGGATCCGCCACATCGGCCCGGCGTACCCGCGCAGCGCCTCCTCGTCGCGCCACCGGCTGACCACGAGCACCCGGTGCCCGTCCTCGGTCACCGAGCGCAGCAGCTCGCCGCCCAGGCAGCCGTCGGTGCTGCCGAGCTGCGGGATCACCTTCGTCGTGAGCAACGTGCAGAATTCCTCGACGCGCCCGGCCATGACCTGCCCGGCCCAGATCCTGACGATCACGACCACCACCTCCCGTGGAAGTCCCTGGCCCCATTATCAGCGGAATCGGCGGAAAAGCGCTGGTGAGGAGGGGTGGGAGCGGATCCGTCCCGGCAGCTGCCTTGACGTGCTCGGCTAGATTCGCCGGTATGACCAGCACTTCGGAAACTTCGCTTCCGTCAGCCGCCGTGCAGGACGGGCCGCACGGCCTCTTCGCCGCGCTCGACGCCGGTGCCCTGCGCACCCCCGAGCAGCTCCGCGAGGTCTACGAGCAGCCCAGTGATCGTGCACGCTTCAAGCAGGTGGACCGGTTGCACGACGTCGCGCGGCAGCTGATCGCCTGCTCGTCGATGGTCTTCGTGGCCAGCTGCGACGCCGAGGGCCGCTGCGACGTCTCGCCCCGCGGCGGGCCGGCCGGGCTCGTCTCGGTGCTCGACGAGTACACCCTGGCCATACCGGACGCCACCGGCAACAAGCGGCTGGACACCCTGCACAACATCCTGGAGAACGGCCGGGTCGGGCTGCTCTTCGTCGTCCCCGGGCGGGACACCACCCTGCGGGTCAACGGGCGGGCCTGCGTGTCCACCGACCCGGAGCTGCTGCGGCAGCTGACGGCCGTGGGCAAGCCGCCGCGCAGCGCGATCGTCGTGGCCGTCGAGGAGGTGTACGCGCACTGCCCAAAGTCCTTCATGCGGGGCTCGGCGTGGAAGCCGGAGAACTGGCTCGCCAAGGACGCGCAGCCTAGTTCGGCGGAGGTCACGCTCTCGCACCTGCGGGACGACGCGCTGACCATCGCGATGATCGAGCAGGACGAGCGGGACGCGTTGATGTACCGGTACGAGTAGGGGTTCCGGGGGGTTCGGGGGGTTCCGGGGGGTTCGGGGGGTTCGGGGAGTTCGGGGGGGTTCGGGGGCCGGGGTCTGCGCCGGACTCCGCCTGCGTGGTGAACGTGACGGCGTTCTCGGCGGCGGCTTGAATGGGCGGATGGACTGCATCTTCTGTGCGGTCGTCGCCGGCACCGAACCCGCGCACCGGGTGCTGGACGACGAGGCGGCGGTGGCCTTCCTGGACCGCCGGCCGCTCTTCCCCGGCCACGTCCTCGTCGTCCCGCGCGCCCACCACGGCACCCTGGCCGACCTGCCGGCGGCCGACGTCGGCCCGTTCTTCCTGCGGGTCCAGCGGGTCGCGGCCGCGATGGAGAGCGGGCTGGGCGCGGCCGGGAGCTTCGTCGCGGCGAACAACCGGATCAGCCAGTCGGTGCCGCACCTGCACGTCCACGTGGTGCCGCGCAATCCGAAGGACGGGCTGCGCGGCTTCTTCTGGCCTCGCGGGAAGTACCCGGACGAGGCCGGGGCGGCCGAGATCGCGGCACGTCTGCGGGCGGCGCTGGAGCCGTAGGGCGCCGCAGCGCCTCCGGATTTCGTGAGCGTCTTGGCTCCGGACGCTGTAGAGCGCCTTGGCTCCGGACTTTGTAAGTGCCTTTGACCAAACCCCTTGACAGGTATAGACCATAGCGGTTCAGTCGTCATCACCCCCACAACTGCCCCCCACTGCAACGAGGGTGATGACGTGTCGATCAAACGCGTGTTAGCGCTGCTCTCCGCCATGGCGACGGCGCTCGCCGTCCTCCTGCTCTTCCCCGCCGGCGCCGGCGCGGCCACCTGCGGCACGCCGTGGAGCTCCTCCGCCGTGTACACCGGAGGAGCCTCCGTCTCGTACAACGGGCACAACTGGACCGCCAAGTGGTGGACCCAGAACGAGCGCCCCAGCACCGGCGGCTCCGGCGTCTGGTCCGACCAAGGCCCCTGCGGCGGCTCCGGCGACCCGTCGCCCAACCCGACCCCCACCCAGCCCGGTCCGGGCGGATTCCCGGTCAGCCAGGCCCAGTTCGAGCAGATGTTCCCGAACCGGAACCCCTTCTACACCTACCAGGGCCTCCTCGACGCGCTCCCCGCCTACCCCGGCTTCACCACCACCGGCAGCGACACCGTCCGCCGGCAGGAGGCCGCCGCCTTCCTCGCCAACGTCAGCCACGAGACCGGCGCGCTCGTCTATGTCGTCGAGCAGAACACCGCCAACTACCCGCACTACTGCGACGCTTCGCAGCCGTACAGGTGCCCGGCGGGGCAGGCCGCGTACTACGGGCGCGGGCCGATCCAGCTCAGCTGGAACTTCAACTACAAGGCCGCCGGGGACTCGCTGGGCATCGACCTGCTCGACAACCCAGGTCTCGTGGAGACTGATCCGGCCGTCGCCTGGAAGACCGGCCTCTGGTACTGGAACACCCAGAACGGGCCCGGCACCATGACCGCGCACGACGCGATGGTCAACGGGGCCGGCTTCGGCGAGACGATCCGCAGCATCAACGGCACGCTGGAGTGCAACGGCAACAACCCGGCCCAGATGCAGCACCGGGTCAGCCTGTACCAGGGCTTCGCGCAGCTCCTCGGCGTCGATCCGGGGGCGAACCTGACCTGCTGACCGGCTGCCCTGTCGGGCTGGGAGTACGCCTTCCTGCGTTCGGGAGTACGCCTCGCTGCGTTCGTACCTTGCCGGGCGCAGCGGGGCGTACTCCTGCGGGCGCAGGAGGGGGCAGTGGAGATCACCATGAGGGCTGACGAATCGGCAGGTGGGCGGGCCTAGGCTCACAGTCATGAACGAACTCGCCTGCCTCGTCCAGCGGACCGCCGACCGGCTCGCGGGCCAGCACGTCGGCGCGGTGGTCGCCGGGCTGGCCGGCGGCGCCGTGGAGATCCACGGTGCCGGGCGCACCGGTCCGGGCGGCAGCGCGCCCGGGCCGCGCACGCTGTTCGAAATCGGTTCCGTCACCAAGGTGTTCACCTCGCTCGTGCTCGCCCGGCTGGTGCTCGACGGCGCTACCGCGCTGGACGAACCGGTCGCCGCGCTGCTCCCCGGCGGCAGCGCGCTCCCCGCCCGGGGCGGGCGGGAGATCACCCTCCAGCAC
>NZ_JBFBDY010000153.1:0-12622 GCF_040683475.1 Kitasatospora sp. NPDC093558
CAGGCCCTGGGCGACCAGGTCGCCGAGCAGGATCTTGGTGACCGAGACCGGGAGGTCCAGGCCGGCCGCCACCTCGGCGACCGCGGCCGGGCGGCGGCAGCGGTCGAGGATCGCCCGGTGTTCGGGCTGGAGGGTGCGGACGCCGCCGCGGCTGCGCGCGAGGGCCCGGGCGGCCTCCTCCTCGTCGGTGGTGAGCACCGTGATCAGGGTGAGGTCGTCGCGCTCGGGTGCGGTGCGGCCGCGGGTGATGGTGTACGGGCGCACCATCGTCCCGTCGGCGTAGCCGTCGTCCTCGTCGTCGAGTTCGCTCCAGTGCGGGCCCACCCGCGTCAGCCCCGCCCGCCGGCGCCGGGCCTGCGGGCGTCGAAGGCGTCGAAGGAGCCGGGGGCGGCCTCGCCGCGGGCGGGAGTGCCGAGCTTCTGGCCGACCTGCTGCACGAGGGTGTGCATGGCGACCGACATCACCTCGGCGTCGACCTCCTGGGAGGCGACGACCGCGAGGTGGGTGCCCTGGGCGGCGGCGATGACGAACAGCCAGCACTCGGCGAGCTCGACGATCACCTGGTGGACGGGCCCGCCGTCGAAGAGCCGGCCGACGCCGCGGGCGAGGCTCTGCTGCCCGGTGGCGACGGCGGCCAGGCGCTCGGCGTCGGCGCGCTCGATGCTGCGGGAGTGGCTGACGACCAGGCCGTCGTCGGAGAGCAGGACGGCGTTCCTGGTCCCGGGGACCGAGTCGACGAGTCCGTCCAGCAGCCAGTCGAGGTCCTGGTGGGTGGCGGTCGTGCGGTTCATGACTGGTCATCCGTTCGTGTCGTTCGGGGGTCCGCGGCCGGCGGCGCCCAGGGGGAGGGCTCCGGTGCGTGTGCCGGAGTGCCGGCGGTGGGGGCAGTGGGGGTCTCCTGGGAGCCGCCCCGGCCGGGGCGGCCCTGCCCCGGGAGGCCCTGGCCGCGGGCGGCCCGCGACTGGCGCTGGAAGGCGCCGATGGTGGCGCCGGAGCGGCGCACCGGGCGCTGGAAGGGCCCGCCGGCGGGCTGTCCGTCCGCCGCGGGGGTGACGGCCGCCGGGCGCTCGGGCTCCGCGTGCCCGCCGGGGGGCGGCGGGACGCGCAGCTCGGCGGCGAGGCTGGCCTGGCGGATGCGCTGCGGCAGCGGCGGCTGGTGGCCGTCGGCGGCGCTGAGCGGCACGCCGGAGGCGTACTCGCGGCGCCGCCGTTCGGCCAGCCGGTAGTGGTCGGCCGGGCGGTACTGCTCGTCGGCGTACGGCGCCTCGGCGTCCGTCACGCAGGCGTAGGCGATGTCCGGGTAGGCCGGGGACTCGTGTGAGGGCGCCTCGTCGAGGGACGTGTCCGGGGCCGGGGAGCTGTGCTCGATCGGCTGGTCGGCGTACGGGTCGGCGTACCGTTCAGTGCGGGGGTCGACGTATCGGTCGGCGCGCGGCGCACGCGCCGTGGTGCCGGAGGGCCCCGGCTCGCCCGCCGGCCGGACGTACTCGACGTGCCCGAAGGCCTCGGCGGGGACGGGCTCCGCGTCGGCCGTCCCGAAGGCGTCCACCGGGGCGAACGCCTGGACCGGCCGCGTTGCCGCCGCGGGCGCCTCGTCGGAGGCCGTCATCAGCGCCTTGCGCGAGCGCCGCACGAGCGGGATCGGCCCGGCGGCCGCGGCCGGCGCGTGGGCGGCGTCCGGCAGCCCGGCGTCGCCGTCGATGACGAGCTCGGCCGGGACGAGGACGACCACCCGGGTGCCGCCGAACGCCGAGGGACGGAACTCGACCCGCAGGCCGGTGTTGGCGGCCAGCCGGGCGACGACGTGGAAGCCGAGGCGGATGTCGTCGCCGCGCTCCAGGATCTCCATGCGCGCGGGCGGGCGGAGCATCAGCGCGTTGGCCGCGTCGTACTGTTCCGGGTCCATGCCGAGGCCGCGGTCCTCGATCTCCACGGCGAGCCCGCGCCCGACCATGGCGGCCCGGACCTCGACCGGCGTGGGCGGCTTGGAGAAGGTTGTGGCGTTCTCCATCAGCTCCGCGAGCACGTGGGCGACCGGCCCGACGGCCCGCTCGGAGAGCCAGGGGTGGCCCTCGACGTCCAGCATGATCCGCCGGTAGTCCTGCACCTCGCCCTGCGCGGCGCGCAGCACGTCCAGCAGCGGGACGGGCTTGCGCCAGCGCCGCTGCGGCTGGCCGCCGGCCATGATGACGAGGTTCTCCTCGTAGCGGCGCAGGCGCGCGGTGAGGTGGTCGAGGTCGAACAGGCCCTCCAGGACCTCCGGGTCCTCGTGCTTGCGCTCCAGCTCGTCCAGGCGGCGCAGCTGGCGGCCGATCAGCAGCTGGGTGCGGCGGGCGATGCGCTGGAGCAGCCGCTCGAAGCCGCGGTGCTGCTCGGCCTGCCGCACGGCGGTCGCCAGGGCGGAGGTGCGGGCGGCGTTGAGCGCCTGGCCGAGGGTGGCCAGTTCGTCGCTCGCGCCGCTGCGCAGGGTGGCGGCGGCGGCCGTGATGGCGCGGCTCTCGGCCTCGACGTCGACCTGCTCGCCGCGCCTGAGGCGCTCGACGACCTCGGGCAGGGTGCGCTCCAGCTCCTCGGCCTGGGTCCGGATCTCCTGGATGCGGCGGCGCAGCGAGCGGCTGAGGCGCCAGCTCGCGACGCCGATCGCGATGACGAGGACCAGGCCGACGACGGCGGTCAGCACGACGGTGGTCAGGAGCGAGAAGATGGAGTCCAGGCCGACCTCGACCACGCCGTCGGTGCGGGTCTCGATGGCCTTGACGAGCTGCGGGTTGACCTGGTCGACGGCCTGGCGCCACTGGTCCTGCATCGGCGGCAGCTTGACGGTGGCGCCGCCCGGCTCGGCGGCGGTGGGCCTGGTGAGCGCCTGCTCGACGGCCGTCTTGGCCTGCCAGGACGGGCTGTTCATCAGGTCGTGCCAGGCGGGCGCCTCGCCGGCCGGGACGTAGGGCGCGATCTGGACGGTGAACAGGTGGTCCTGTGCGCCGATCGCCTCCTGCACCTGCTGGTAGTCGGCGACGGCGAGCCGCCCGGAGGGCCAGCCGCGGGCCAGGATGGCGTCCTCGCGGGCGAGCATCTCCTTGGCCCAGAAGGCGTTGACGAGGGTCTTGGAGATCCAGGTGATCTCACCGGTGTCGACGTGGCTGAGCGCGGTGAACAGCCGCAGGTCGACGGCGATCAGGTCGGTGTAGTAGCCGTACAGCGACTGCTGGTCGATGGTGGCGCGGTCGACGGCGGCCCGCTGCTCGCCGAGCCGGTCGAGCGCCTGGCGGGCCTCGGTGACGGCGGTGCGCACCTCGGCGGGGGCCTCCTCGGCGGTCTCGCCGGAGAGCGTCTGGAACCGGCGCACCGCGTCGTCCGTCAGCTGCCGCTGCCTGCGCAGCTGGTCGGCGTTGGCGCCGGGCCGGGCGAGCGCCTCGGCGCTGAGCCGGCGCTCCTCCTGGAGGTTGTAGTAGACGATGTTGGACGGCTGCCCGGCCTTCTGGGCGAGCATGCCCTGGGCGGCCTGGCGCTGGAAGGAGGAGAGCGTCTCGCCGCTGGTGACCGCCCAGAGCAGGGCGAGGGCGATGCTCGGGACGACGGCCAGGACGAGCAGTGCCGTCCGCAGGGACAGGCGCGGACGCCTGCGGGGGGCCTTCGGCGTCGGGGGCCGCCGATTCGCACGCGCGCGCAGAGCTACTCCTTAGGGAGGGCTTTTTGACGAAGCGATACTAGTCATACCGTGTTATTGGAGTGAAAGCCCGTTCGCCGTCTGGACGGTGCTCGCACACCGCTCGGACACAATGTCACCTTCCCGTTGACCGTCCGCTGACGAACCACCCCCGGTTCTGAAGCCTCCTGACCCAGTGTCATGCACGCGGCTGCCAGGCGGGTGGCGCCCGTGTGAAAAGTGCGTGACGCCCATCGCGGACAGGCCGTCAGGTGCCCAGCAGCCGCGCCCGCGTCGCCTCCAGCTCCTCCGCCAGCACCCGTCCGGCCCCCTCCGGGTCGGCCCGGTGCAGGGCCCCGACCAGCCCCGCGTGGGCGTCGTAGCCGTGGTCCGGGTCCCCGGCGCGCAGCCCCAGCAGTCCCACGAGCGCCACCAGGTGCTCCCGCAGGACCGGGACGAACTGGGCGAACAGGTCGTCCAGCACCGGGTTGTGAGCCGCCGCCACGACGGCGCTGTGCAGTGCGATGTCCGCGTCGACGAAGGCCGCGTCGTCCGCCGCACCGGCCGCGAGGCGCGCCGCGAGCGCGGCGTCGACGGCGGCGAGGTCGGCGTCCGTCCGGCGCTGCGCCGCCAGCCGGGCCGCCTGCACCTCGACCATCGTGCGCACCTCGTAGACGTGCGCGAGCTCCGCCCGGCGCAGCCGGGTCGTCCAGTCCCCGGCCGGCCGGTCCGCCGTCACGAAGACGCCCGCGCCCTGGCGGCTCTGCACCAGGCCGGCCCCGGCCAGCGCGCGCAGCGCCTCGCGGACGGTCGAGCGGCCGACGCCGAGCTCCTTGGCCAGTGCCACCTCGCCCGGCAGCTTGCCGCCCACCGGCCAGTGGCCCGAGGTGATCTGCTCCTCGATCCGCGCGGCGGCCTGTTCGACCAGGGGTGAGGGGCGCAGGGGGCCGATCGGGGACATCGCGTTCACCTGTCAGGTTGTCTGAGGAGTTGTGTTGTGGCTACTCTACCGGCCATGCAGCAGCGGCGTCTCCTCCTCGGTGGCCGCAGCGGGGTCTGACCGGACCGGCACCCCGCTGCGGGGCGCCGTCCTGCCGGTCACCGGTACCCACCGAAGGACCCCGCATGTCCGTCCCGACCCTGCGCACCACGACCCTGCGCGCCCCGGCCGGCCCCGTCCCGGCCGGCGCCCCCGCCTGGAACCCCCAGCGCGGCGGCGCGATGCCCTCCCACCGCTACCGTCCCGCCCACGAGCGGGTCCACGTGCCCGCGTTGCTGCGGCGCTGGTCCGGGCGGCGGATCGAGCGGGCCCCGCTGTGGGTGCCCGTCGACCTGCGCGACGGCAACCAGGCGCTCGCCGAGCCGATGGACCCGGCGCGCAAGCAGCGGATGTTCGACCTGTTCCTCGCCATGGGCTTCAAGGAGATCGAGGTCGGCTACCCGTCCGCCAGCCGGACCGACTTCGACTTCGTGCGCCAACTCGCCACCGTGCCGGGGGCGGTGCCGCAGGACGTCACGATCGTCGTCTTCACCGCCGCGCGCGCCGACCTCATCGACCGCACCTTCGAGGCCGTCGAGGGCCTGCCGCGCGTGGTCGTCCACCTCTACACCGCGACCGCCCCGGTCTGGCGGGACGTCGTCCTCGGCCGGAGCCGGGAGGAGGTGCGCGAGCTGGTCGTCGGGGCCGCCGAGCACATGGCCCGGCGGGCCGAGGGGCGCGAGGGGGTCCGCTTCCAGTTCTCGCCCGAGGTCTTCAACCTGACCGAGCCGGACTACGTCCTGGAGGTGTGCAACGGCCTGACCGCGCTGTGGGACGCGAGCCCCGACCGCCCGGTGGTCCACAACCTGCCCGCGACCGTCGAGATCGCCACCCCCAACGTCTACGCCGACCAGATCGAGTACCTGCACCGCCACCTGGAGCGGCGCGAGTCGGTCATCCTCTCCGTCCACCCGCACAACGACCGCGGGACGGGCGTCGCGTGCGCCGAACTCGCCGTCCTGGCCGGGGCGCAGCGCGTGGAGGGCTGCCTGTTCGGCAACGGCGAGCGCACCGGCAACGTCGACCTGGTGACCCTCGCGCTCAACCTGCACACCCAGGGCGTCGACCCGATGCTCGACCTCTCCGACATCGACGGCATCCGGCGCACCGTCGAGCACTGCAACCGGCTGCCGGTGCACGAGCGGCACCCGTACGCCGGGGACCTCGTCCACACCGCCTTCTCCGGCACCCACCAGGACGCCATCAGGAAGGGCTTCGCGCACCACGCCAAGGTCGCGGCCGAGTTGGGCGTGCCGGAGCGGGAGGCGCCGTGGGAGGTGCCCTACCTGCCGGTCGACCCGGCGGACCTCGGGCGCGACTACGAGGCCGTGATCCGCGTCAACAGCCAGTCCGGCAAGGGCGGGATCGCCTACCTGCTGGAGAGCGGGTACGGGCTGGAGCTGCCCCGGCGGATGCAGATCGAGTTCTCGCGCGTCGTGCAGGAGGCGACGGACGACAGCGGGCGCGAGGTGACGGGGGAGGAGCTGTACGAGCTGTTCCGCGCCGAGTACCTGGACGCGGCGCCGCCGTGGGCGTGGACGGTCACGGACGACCGGGCCGAGGTCGACGGCCGGGCGGGGACCGGCGCCGGCCCGCTGGACGCGGTGGCCGACGCGCTGGGCGTGGAGATCCTGCACTTCAGCGAGCACGCCGTCGGGTCCGGCCCGGACGCGGTCGCGTACGTGGAGGCGCGGATCGGGGACGAGGTGCGCTGGGGCGCGGGGCGCGACGCGTCCGTCCTGACGGCGGGCGTGCGGGCGGTGCTCAGCGCCGTCGGCCGCGCGCGGGGCTGAGCGGGCGGGGCTGAGCGGGCGGGGCTGAGCGGGCGGGAGCGATCGCGCGGGAGCGGGAAGTCGGCCACGTCGACTTCCCGCTCCCGGCGCGGAGCCCCGCCGGGCGGGTTACTGGAACGTCCGGAGCACGAGCCCGTCCCGCCCGCACAGGACGACCCTCGTCGGGGCCTGCTTGCCCGCGGTGACGAAGTGTTCCCTGATCTTCCCCGCCGCGTCGCGCAGGGCGGCCTCGGTGGCGTCCGAGATCGGGCCGTGGGTCTGCCAGTGCATCGTCAGCTCCCAGTGCTGGCCCCGGCCGCCGCCGCGCGGGGCGGTCGGCTCGGCGTCGAGGTCCAGCCGGTCGAGCAGTTCGAGGATGGCGTTCATGTCGGTGCCGTCGATGTGGGCGAAGTCCTCTTCCACCAAAATCGCATCCATGTCCGACCCCCTACCCGCCGCGGACCGGACAACTCCGGCGTCACGCCGGAAAACCCGCCGTCACTTCGGGAACCCGAGGTCGCGGTGCGGGTGTCCGAATTGCCGGACAGGAGTGGTTTCGGGTGGGTTTCATGAGCACGGAGGCCTTCTCTGCTCCCTCGGCCATGAGTAAATCTTCGCAAAGAATGACTTTCTTCAGCGGGGACTCCGACCTGCAGATTCAACAGATTGTTGCAGCTCAGGGGCGAGATGATCACCCGTCGTCATTCGCCCGTAACCTGACGTGTGCGAGCATGTCGGCGATCCGCGGGAGTACGGTTCCGAAGGAATCGCGAGTCGTTCGTAACGGCACGTCAGGGCGTGTCGAACAGCTTCGCCGAGTACTTCGCCATGCGGTGAGAAGCCGTAGCGGGAATTGGTGCGACGAATTGGGTCAGGAAAAGGACGGGCCGACGGCCCAGGCGGGCCCTCGCCCGATATCCGTCAGGGTGGCGATCGAAGTCCTGCGCGGAATCGCCCAGGTGGATTTCGTGCCGTCGGCGCTGTGCGGCCTCTTCTTCACGGCCGCGCTCGTCGCCGCCGGCTGGCAGTACGGCGCCTACGGCCTGCTCGGCAGCGCGGTGGGCACCGGCACCGCGTACGCGCTGGGGCTGGCACCCGCGGCCGTCGGGGCGGGGCTGCACGGGTACAACGGGTGCCTGGTGGCCCTGAGCTGCGCGGTCTTCCTCGACCCCGGGCACCCGGCGACCCTCGTCGTCGCGGTGCTCGGCGCCGTCGTCTCCGTCGTCCTCACCGCGGGCCTCACCAGCCTGCTCGCCGCCCGGCGACTGCCCGTCCTCACCGAGCCGTTCTGCCTCGTCGCCACCGCGACCGCGGCGGCGGCGCCCGGCTTCCGTCAGCTGTGGCACGGCGCCCCCACCCCGGCCGCCCTGCCCCTGCCCGCCACCGGCCCCACCGGGCCGACCTGGGACCAGCTCTGGCAGGGCTTCTTCGCCAACATCGGCCAGATCTTCTTCATGCCCCAGTGGTACGTCGGCCTGCTGTTCCTGGCCGGCCTCCTCGTGGCCAGCCGCCTCGCCGCCCTCGCCGCCGGCGCGGGCAGCGCCACCGCGCTGCTCACCGCCTGGGCGCTCGGCGCACCCGCCGAAGCCGTCGGCGAGGGGCTGCTCGGCTACAACGGAGTGTTGGTGGCGATGGCCCTGTGCGGGGTGTTCGTCGCACCCGGCGGATGGAGCGCGGCCTACGCCCTGCTCGGCGCGGCCACCGCCACCGTGCTGACCCCGGCGCTCGCCGCCGTGACCGCGCCCTTCGGCGGCCATGCCTTCACGTGGCCGTTCGTCGTTACCACAGTGCTGTTCCTCGCGGCGGTGCCGGCCGTGCCACGGCTGCGCCGGGCCTGAGGGTCCGTCCCGTTCCCCGAACTCCATTGCGTCCCTCGGAAGTTCCTCGGAAGTTCCTCGGAACTTCCTCCGAAGCTCCTCCGAGGATTCTCCGAGGTTTCTCCGAAAAAGCCGGAAAGGAAGCGTGATTCCCGTGAACCTGTCCCCGCGCGAGATGGACAAGCTGTACATCTACGTCGTGGCCGATCTGGCCCGCAAACGCCGCGACCGCGGCGTGAAGCTGAATTACAGCGAGGCCTGCGCACTGATCAGCGAGGCCATCATGGAGGGCGCGCGGGACGGCCGGACCGTCGCCGAGTGCATGGAGATCGGCAAGCAGGTCGTCGGCAACGCCGACGTCATGCCCGGCGTGCGCGAGATGCTCCCGCTGCTCCAGGTCGAGGCCGCCTTCCTCGACGGCACCAAGCTCGTCTCCTGCCACGACCCGGTCGGTGCCTGAGTGACGCCCGGCCGCCCGGCCGCCACCGTGGTGCTGGCCGGCGGGCACGAGAGCGGCCACGCCCGCGACCTCGCCCCCCTGGTGGAGCGCGAGCCCGCCGTCCACGCGGCGGCCGCCCCGGGCCGTGACCTCGCCGCGGCCGTCCGCTCGGCGCTCGCCGCCGGCGACGGACCGGTGTGCGTCGTCCCCATGACGCTCGGCCGCGATCCGAAACTCGTCGCCGACAGCGCCCGCGCCCTGCGCTGGCTCGCCGCCGGGGAGGCCCGCGGTCGGCTCGCCCTCACCGCGCCGTTCGGCGCCGCCGAGCACCTCGTCGGCTGGCTGCGCGCCGCGGCCTCGGCCGGCCCCGAACTGGACCCCGACGGCGCGATCCTGGTCACCGCCCCGGCGGCCGGCCCGTTCGAGGACGCCGAACTCTTCCGGATCGCCCGGCTCGTCCGCCAGTACGGACACCACCGCTGGGTGGAGGTCGCCTTCGAAGGCGGCGACCCCGACCCCGCCGAAGGCGTCGAGCGCTGCCGCCTCCTCGGCGCCCGCACCGTCACCGTCGTCCCGGCCTCCTTCGGACGGGCCGTCACGCAGGCGCAGGACGACGTCCGCGTCGGCGGCCCGCTGCTGCGCCCGTCCGCGATCGCCGGGGTGGTCGCGGCCCGCACGGCGACGGCCCTGCACCTGCTCGGCCACGGCGAGGACGGCATCGCGGCCGGGCTCGACGCCGAGCACGGGCACGGGTACGCGCACAGCCACGGCCCGGGCGGTGACCACGGTCACGGTCACGCGCACAGCCACAAGCACCACTGAACGAACCCACTGAAACCCACTGAACGAACCCACTGAACCGAGGGAGAGGAAGGGCCAGCCATGTCTGGTGGCGCCACGTACCTGTACGGCGACGACCCGGTGGAGATCAACGCCGGCCGCGCCACGGTCACCGTCACGGTCAGCAACACGGGCGACCGGGCGATCCAGGTCGGTTCCCACTACCACTTCTTCGAGGCCAACCGCGCCCTCGACTTCGACCGCAACGCCGCCTACGGCAAGCACCTCGACATCCCGGCCGGCACCGCCGTGCGCTTCGAGCCCGGTGACACCAAGGACGTCACGCTCGCCGAGTTCGGCGGCCACGGCCGCCTGGTCGGCTTCGCCAACCTCGTCGACGGCGGCATCAAGTCCCCCGACACCCGCGCCCGCGCCATCGGCCGGGCCATCGCGCTCGGCTTCAAGGGCACCAGCCTCGACCACAAGGACGACCGCAAGGAAGGCACCCTCTGATGGCCATGCTCTCCCGCAAGCAGTACACCGACCTGTTCGGGCCCACCGTCGGCGACCGCTTCCACCTCGCCGACACCAACCTCGTCGTCGAGGTCGAGAAGGACTTCAACCAGGGCCACTACGGCGACGAGGCCGTCTACGGCGGCGGCAAGGGCATCCGCGACGGCATGGCCCAGGACCCGGCCGCCACCTCCCTCCAGGGCGCGCTCGACCTGGTCATCACCAACGTCGTCGTCCTGGACGCGGTCCTCGGCGTCGTCAAGGGCGACATCGGCGTCAAGGACGGCTTCATCACCGCCGTCGGCAAGGCCGGCAACCCGCACACCCAGAGCGGCGTGCACCCCAAGCTGGTGATCGGCCCCGGCACCGAGGTCATCTCCGGCGAGCACCTCATCGCCACCGCCGGCGGCGTCGACACCCACATCCACTTCATCGCCCCGCAGCAGGCCCAGGAAGCCCTGAGCAACGGCATCACCACCCTCATCGGCGGCGGCACCGGCCCCTCCGACGGCACCAACGGCACCACCTGCACGCCGGGCCCGTGGAACATCCACCGGATGTACCAGGCCGTCGAGGACCTCCCGGTCAACGTCGGCCTCCTCGGCAAGGGCAACGGCTCGCTGCCCGGCGCCCTGCGCGAGCAGGTCGAGGCCGGCGTGTGCGGCCTCAAGGTGCACGAGGACTGGGGCAGCACCCCGGCCGCGATCGACACCGCGCTGCGCGTCGCCGACGAGTACGACGTCCAGGTCGCCATCCACACGGACACCCTCAACGAGGGCGGCTTCTTCGAGGACACCCTCTCCGCGATCGACGGCCGCACCATCCACACCTTCCACACCGAGGGTGCGGGCGGCGGCCACGCCCCCGACATCATGCGGATCGCCGGCGAGGCCAACGTCCTGCCGTCCTCGACCAACCCGACCCTGCCCTACACCGTCAACTCCGTCGACGAACTCCTCGACATGGTGATGGTCTGCCACCACCTCAGCCACGACATCCCCGAGGACGTCTCCTTCGCCGACTCCCGGGTGCGCGCCGAGACCATCGCCGCCGAGACCGTCCTGCACGACGAGGGCGTCATCTCGATCTTCTCCTCCGACTCGCAGGCCATGGGCCGCATCGGCGAGTCCTTCACCCGCGCCTTCCAGACCGCCCACCACTGCAAGGACCAGCGCGGCAAGCTCGCCGGCGACACCGACCGCAACGACAACTTCCGCGTCCTGCGCTACCTCGCCAAGCTCACCATCAACCCGGCCATCGCCTCCGGCACCGCCGACCACATCGGCTCCCTGGAGCCCGGCAAGCTCGCCGACATCGTGCTCTGGCCCATCAACTCCTTCGGCGCCAAGCCCAAGATGGTCATCAAGGGCGGCGTCATCAACTGGGCCCTCATGGGCGACCCCAACGCCTCGCTGCCGACCCCGCAGCCGGTCTACTACCGCCCGATGTACGGCGCGCTCGGCCGCGCCAAGCAGGCCACCCGGGTCTCGTTCATGTCCCGGGCCGCGATCGACCTCGGTGTCCCGGCCGAACTCGGCCTCGACAGCCGCGTCCTGCCCGTGCAGCACTGCCGCTCGGTCGGCAAGCAGCACATGCTCCGCAACGACGCACTGCCGAAGATCGTCGTCGACCCGGAGACCTACAAGGTCACCCTGGACGGCGAGCCCGCCACCATCGAGCCCGCCCGCGAACTCCCGCTCAACCACCTGTTCTACCTCGCGTGAACGGCCCCGCCGCCCCGGACCCCGTCGCCTCGGACCCCGGCGCCCCGGACCCCGCCGCCCCGGACCAGGGGGCCCTGGACGCCCTGCTGGTCTGCCTCCAGCTCACCGACTCCGCCTTCCCCAGCGGGTTCTACACCCTCTCCCACGGGCTGGAGGGCTACGCCCAGGCCAAGGCAGTCACCCCGGACACCATGCCGGACCTGCTCACCGACCTGCTGCGCCACTCGGTGGGCCCGGGCGACGCCACCGCGCTCGTCCTCGCCCACCGGGCCGCGACGGCCGGCGACTGGGACCTGCTCGCCGAGGTCGACGAACGGCTGCACGCGACCAAGCTCAACCGCGAACTGCGCCTGGCCTCCACCCGGACCGGACGCCAACTCCTGGACATCGCCCGGGAGTCGCTGGGCGGCGAGCCGCTGGAGCGGTACGCGGAGCTGGTCGCCGCCAAACGCGCCCCCGGCTCGCAGGCGGTCGCCGCCGGGGTCGCGTACGCCGCGGCCGGCGTCCCGGCCGAACAGGCCGTCACCGGCGACCTGTTCGCGTTCTGCACCAGCTTCGTCGGCGCGGCCCTGCGGCTGCGGCTGACCGACCACCGCAAGGCGCAGGTCGTGCTGCGCTCGGTCGCGCCGGTGCTCCAGGAGGTCGTCCGGGCCGCCCTGGCACGGGAGTTGGCCGACCTCGGCGGCTGCGTGCCGGTCGCCGACGCGATGTCCGGGCGGCACGAGCGGGCCGAGGCCCGGCTGTTCATGAGCTGACCGGCCGCGGGGGGGGCCCCCCGCGCGCCGCCCCACCGGGCCACACCCCCCCCAGGGGGGAACGTGTGGGGGGAAGGGGGGCGCGGGGGGGGCGGGGGGCCCCGCCGGGCCCGGCCGGGAGGGCGGGTGGAGGCGCG
>NZ_JBFBDY010000153.1:12632-14034 GCF_040683475.1 Kitasatospora sp. NPDC093558
GCGCGCTCCCCCTGCGCGCCGCAACACGTGCAACACCGCACCAGAGGAGGAAACTTGACCGAGAACGTGCTCCGCGTCGGCATCGGCGGCCCCGTCGGCTCCGGCAAGACGGCGCTGATCGAGGCGCTCGTCCCGGTCCTGATCGCCCGCGGCCACCGCCCGGCGGTCATCACCAACGACATCTACACCCAGGAGGACGCCCAGCACGTGCGCCGCACCCTCGCCGGCGTGCTCGACCCCGAGCGGGTCGTCGGCGTCGAGACCGGCGCCTGCCCGCACACCGCCGTCCGCGACGACCCGACGATGAACCTCGCCGCCGGCGCCGAGCTCCTGGAGCGCTTCCCCGACGTCGACACCCTGCTGTACGAGTCCGGCGGCGACAACCTGACCCTGACCTTCAGCCCCGTCCTCGTCGACCTCTTCCTCTTCGTCCTCGACACCGCCGAGGGCGAGAAGATGCCCCGCAAGCGCGGCCCCGGCATCACCGAGTCCGACCTCCTGGTCATCAACAAGATCGACATCGCCCAGTACGTCCGCGCGGACCTCGGCATCATGGAGTCCGACGCCCGCCGCGTCCGCGAGGGCGGCCCCGTCGTGCTCACCAACTGCCTGACCGGCGAAGGGCTGGAGGAGATCGCCGCCTTCCTGGAGACCTTCCGCAAGGTCGCCGCATGACGACACCCGCGGCCGTCGACGGACCCCCCGACGCGGCGGTGCCCCGGCTCGACCCCCGGCACTACGAGCCGGCCCGCGTCCCCGCCGAGGTCCGCCGGCACGCCGGGACGCCCGACACCCTCGGGGTCGGGCGCCCCGGCAAGGTCGGCCTGCTGGAACTCGCCTTCGAGAAGATCGGCGCCCGCACCGAACTCACCGGCCACTACCAGAAGTCGCCGCTGCAGATCATGCGCCCGCTCTACTACGACCCGGCCCGCCCCGACCTCGCCGTCACCCTCCTGATGTCCACCGGCGGCGGCATCCTCCAGGCCGACCGGCTCCGCACCGACCTCCACTGCGGCGCCGACACCGCCGTGCACCTCACCACCCAGGCCGCCACGAAGGTCTACCGGATGGAGTTCGACTACGCGACGCAGCTCGTCAACCTCCACGCCGGCCCCCGCGCCTACGTCGAGTACCTGCCCGAGCCCGTCATCCCCTTCGTCGACTCCCGCCTCTACCAGCGCACCGTCCTCACCGTCGACCCCACCGCCACCGTCCTCGCCGGCGAGACCGTCCTCGCCGGCCGCCTCGCCCGCGGCGAGCGCAACGCCTACCGGGTGTTCGCCTCCGACCTCGAAGTGCGGCGCCCCGACGGCCGGCTGGTCGCCCTGGACACCGTCCGCCTGGAGCCCGGCGGCGGGGGCGTCGCCGGCCCGGCCGTGCTCGCCGGACACGACGTCATGGC
>NZ_JBFBDY010000154.1:0-14029 GCF_040683475.1 Kitasatospora sp. NPDC093558
GGCGTCAGTCGCCGATGCCCGCCAGGTCCCGCAGGCGGCGGGCCTGCGCGACCCGTTCGGCCGAACGCTGCTCGTCGAACGACCGGCCGGAGGCCCCCTGCAGCAGGGCCTTGGTCTCGATCGCGGCGTTGCGCGGCGCGGCCAGCAGCGCGGCGGCGAGGTCGCGCGCGGCGGCGTCGAGCTCCGCGCCCGGGACCTCGATGTTGGCCAGGCCGATCGCGACGGCCTCCGTGGCCCCGACCCAGCGGCCGGTCACGCAGATCTCCAGCGCCCTTGCGTAGCCCACGAGTTCGGTGAGCGGCTTGGTGCCGGCGAGGTCGGGGACGAGCCCGAGCGACGTCTCCTTCATGGAGAACTGGACGTCCTGCGCGACGACCCGCAGGTCGCAGCCGAGCGCGAGCTGGAACCCGGCGCCGACGGCGTGCCCCTGGACGGCCGCGATCGAGATCAGGTCGGGCCGGCGCCACCAGGTGAAGGCCTCCTGGTAGGTGGCGATGGTGTCGTCGAGCTCCTTGTCCCCGGCCGCCGCGAGCTGGAGGAAGCTGGGCTCGCCGGGGATGCCCTCGGGGGTGAACATGGCCCGGTCCAGGCCGGCGGAGAAGGAGACGCCCTCCGCGCGGAGCAGCACGACGCGGACGGTGCCGGGCAGGTCGCGGCCGACGGCGGCGAGGGCGCGCCACATGGCGGGCGACTGGGCGTTGCGCCGCTTGGGCTGACACAGGGTGACGACGGCGAGTTCGCCGTCGATCTCCAGGCGGACGCCGTCCTGCTCCCCGCTCGGGGTCTGCGGGTCGGTGGCGGGGGCGGTCATGCGGAGACCTCCGGTGGCGAGGGACTTGGCTACCGGAGAGTAACAAACCCGGGCGCGCAGCGGCAGACCCACCGGCCCGGGAGTATCGGGGAATTCGGCGAAAAGGAAATGCGGGCATGACGATCGGCGGCCGGTCCACTCGATCCGAGGGTGGACGAATCAGCTGGTCGACTCACGATCAGCTCACGATCGTCGGACAATTAGCGACGATCGCCACTCGTCTCCCCGGTCGGCGCCCTGCCGCCGCGTCATCCAGCCATGAGCCGACGGGCCGTCAGGAACCAGCCCCGGCAGTCGCCTTGTTCTTGCCCCGCGTGGCACCGCCGCGGCCCCGGAGGATCACTCCGGACTCGCTCAGCATCCGGTGCACGAAGCCGTACGAGCGACCGGTCTCCTCCGCGAGAGCGCGAATGCTCGCCCCGGAGTCGTACTTCTTCTTGAGATCGGCCGCGAGCTTCTCACGCGCGGCACCGGTCACCCGGCTGCCCTTTTTCAGAGTCTCGGCCACCCGTGCCTCCTCGTAGCGTTGCTCGGTCAGATTCCCATGATCACCCATCCACCGCGTCCTGGCCACCCATTCGACAAGGTCGATGTCGGGAATGCGCCCTCCTCCGGTGGTGATCCGAGCGCATCAGGGCGCTCACGCAGAGTGCACGCCCCCGGCCGTATTACGCCGGCTGCCGGAAAAGAGCTGATCAGCAGCGTCGGCCCGACCACGATCGAGTGGCGGGCCGACGGAAGCTCCTTAAACGGAATCCGGGACTGCTTCATTCCCGGACACGCCGTAAGGACTAGATTTTCTGGTCCGAAAAGGGGAGGGGGCGTCTACTTCCGGTCAGGCCAGCGAGACCAGATCGGCGTAGGACGGGTTCCACAGGTCCTCCACACCGTCTGGCAGCAGGATGATCCGCTCCGGGTCGAGCGCCTCGACCGCGCCCTCGTCGTGGGTGACCAGCACGACCGCCCCGGAGAACTCGCGCAGCGCGCCCAGGATCTCCTCGCGGCTGGCCGGGTCGAGGTTGTTGGTGGGCTCGTCGAGCAGCAGCACGTTGGCGGAGGAGACCACCAGGGTGGCCAGCGCCAGACGGGTCTTCTCACCGCCCGAGAGCACCCCGGCCGGCTTGTCCACGTCGTCGCCGGAGAACAGGAACGAGCCGAGGATCTTGCGGATCTGCACCAGGTCCGTGTCCGGCGCGGCCGAGCGCATGTTCTCCAGGACGCTGCGGTCCGCGTCGAGGGTCTCGTGCTCCTGGGCGTAGTAGCCGATCTTCAGGCCGTGGCCCGGGATGACCTCGCCGGTGTCCGGCGCCTCCACCCCGGCGAGCATCCGCAGCAGGGTGGTCTTGCCGGCGCCGTTGAAGCCCAGCACGACGACCCGCGAACCCCGGTCGATCGCCAGGTCCACGTCGGTGAAGATCTCCAGTGAGCCGTAGGACTTGGACAGTCCGCTGGCGGTCAGCGGGGTCTTGCCGCAGGGGGCCGGCTCCGGGAAGCGCAGCTTGGCGACCTTGTCGTTCGCCCGGACCTGCTCCAGGCCCGCGAGCAGCTTGTCGGCGCGGCGGGCCATGTTCTGCGCGGCCACCGTCTTGGTCGCCTTGGCGCGCATCTTGTCGGCCTGGGCGTTCAGCGTCGCGGCCTTCTTCTCGGCGTTGGCCCGCTCGCGCTTGCGGCGCTTCTCGTCGTCCTCGCGCTGCTGCTGGTACTGCTTCCAGCCCATGTTGTAGACGTCGATGGTGGAGCGGTTGGCGTCCAGGTAGAAGACCTTGTTGACGACCGTCTCGACCAGGTCGACGTCGTGCGAGATGACGATGAAGCCGCCCTTGTAGGTCTTCAGGAAGTCCCGCAGCCAGACGATCGAGTCCGCGTCGAGGTGGTTGGTGGGCTCGTCGAGGAGCAGCACATCGGAGTCGGAGAAGAGGATCCGGGCGAGCTCGACGCGGCGGCGCTGACCACCGGAGAGGGTGTGCAGCGGCTGGCCGAGGATGCGGTCCGGCAGGCCCAGCGCGGCGGCGATCGTGGCGGCCTCGGCCTCGGCGGCGTACCCGCCCTTGGTGAGGAACTCGGTCTCCAGCCGGGCGTACTTCTTCATCGCGTTGTCCCGGGTGGCGCCCTTGCCGTTGGCCATCCGGTCCTCGTTCTCGCGCATCTTCTTCAGCACGGTGTCGAGGCCGCGCGCGGAGAGGATGCGGTCCTTGGCGAGGACGTCGAGGTCGCCGGTGCGCGGGTCCTGCGGGAGGTAGCCGACCTCGCCGGAGCGGGTCACCGTGCCGGCGGCGGGCAGGCCCTCGCCGGCCAGCACCTTGGTCAGCGTGGTCTTGCCGGCGCCGTTGCGCCCGACCAGGCCGATCCGGTCGCCGGCGGCGACCTTGAAACTCGCGGACTCGATCAGAATGCGGGCGCCGGCGCGCAGCTCAAGGGCGTTCGCGGAAATCATGGCCGGGTACTACTCCTGGGACGTGGGCGGGCAGCCTGAGCGGTGCACAGGGCCGGGCGGCGGGAAGGGGGCTCGTCGGAGATCGGCGCGGCGCACAGGGCGCTGCCGCTCGCCCGCTATTGCCCGGAGAGAACAGCCATGACGGCAAGTCTACCGGGCCGCGCGCGGACGCCCCCGGGGGATTACCGCCCTGGGGTACCGGCGGCCCGTCCGGGCAAGGGCCCGGGCGCTACGGCTGCGGCGTCGCGGAGGCCTGGTCGGTGGCGGCGTCGGTCGGCTGGTCGGTGGTCGTCGGGGCCGGCTGGCCGGCCGGCTGGTCGGTGGCCGTCGCCGTCGGCGTCGCCGGGTCGGGCGCCGGGGCGGCCGTCGTGGGCGTGGCCGACGGGTCGGCGCAGGTGCTCTGCGAGCGGACGGCGGCGAACGGCGCGGCCGAGCTCTCGCACGGGACGACGGGCGCCGCGGCCTTGGTGTCGAACACCTTGGACGGGACGATCGGACCGTCGGTGATCTGCACCCGGGTGCGGTCCAGCACCTTGACCTGCGCGGCCGGGCCGGCGTTGAGCTCCCACCCGGTGCTGTCCAGCCGGTAGCCGGTGATGCCGCCGGAGACGGGCTGCGCGTTGCTCCCGAGGCAGCTGCGTGGGACGAGCACCGCGTAGTCGGTGTCGACCGTGCGCAGCGGGTCGTAGAGGCAGCTGCCCGGGGGCTTGCCGTTGTAGCGCAGGTCGCCGTCGGCGTCGCGCAGGCCCATGGTCAGGGTGGGGGTGACGATCGCCACCCACGGGGACGCCTTCTGGACAGTGTGCAGCGCCGCCGCGGCCCGGTCCTTGGCGAGCTGCTTGCGCTGCTCGTCGGTCCGCTTGTCGGCGCCCGGCTCGCCGTCGCCGCGCAGCCAGTCGGCCAGGCCGGGCACGGCCCGGTGCCAGCGCACCTCGTGGTCGCCCGGACGCACCGAGGTGATCAGGCCGTCGTCCCAGACCACGATGGCGTTGTCGCCGGCCATCGAGAGGTACAGCGCGGTCGCGCCCTCGCGGCGGTAGGACCAGGCCTGCTCGCCGGTCCCGCGGTGGAACGCCTCCAGGCCGGGGCCGACCTTCAGCTCCAGGTCGGCCGCGCTCAGCGACTGGGAGTTCACCGGCGTGGCCTCCGCGTCGCCCGGCCCCGCCACCCGGTCGCCGAACGGCACCGGCTTGTTGGCGTGCGCCGCCGCCCCGGCCGCAAGGACCAGCATCACCGCGACGGCGGGCAGGATCGAGCGGGGGGTCAGTACACGCAGCGGCTTCCAGGACACGTTGCGGAGGGTACCTTTCGGCGGGCACGCGAGTCAGCCGGGAATCGTCCCCGTCCCGCAGCGCGGACGCCGCACCGAAGCGCGCACGGCCGTCGCGCGCACCCCGCCGCCGACCTGCGCCGTCGGTGCCGCCCGGGTCCGGCGCCGCTCCGCGCGGCCCGCCGGGGGCGGGCTCCGGGGCCGGTCCGGACTGTTACAGAGGTGATACACGGCAGGCACTCGGATGCGCCGTTGCGGCAGTCGGCGTTCGAATATCGCCCACTTTAGGGTGACATTCGGCTTTTCCGTCGTCCGTCGGGCCTACTGTCGGCGAGCGGGGCGCCACGGTCCGTCCGCGCTCCCCCACCTGCACCCCGCCCCGCGACGTCCGGGAGAGACCATGCGCATCGGCCGCCTGACGCTGGCCGCCGCCGCCCTGCTGCTGATGGCCACCGCCAGCGTCCCGGCCGGGACGCCGCTCAGCCAGGCCGAACGGCGCTCCCTCTCCTCCGACGCCTTCGACCCGCGCGGCGCCGCACCCCGGCCGGCCGTCCAGCGGCCCAGGCACGAACCGCCCTTCGGCGCCTTCGTCGGCTCGTGGGACAACTACATCCCGCAGATCGGCCGGTACGCGCACTGGCTCGGCGACGCCAACCTCCAGGTCGGCCACACCTACCTGGCGGGCAACGGCTGGACGGACGTCGAGGGCGAGCCGGTGGTGCTCGGCATGTGGTCGCAGTGGCGCCTCGCCGACCCGTCCCGGGTGCTCGTGCTCGGCGTGCCGATGCTGGTGCCCAACGAGGCGCACGTGCCGGACGCCGAGGTGGCCAGGCTGCTCGGCCAGGGCGCGCGCGGCGACTTCGACCGGCACTTCCTCAAGCTGGCCCACCGGCTGGTCGCCCTCGGCGGCGCGGACACCGTGCTGACCCCCGGCTGGGAGATGAACGGCGTCACCTACACCCACCGCTGCAAGCCGGACCCCACCGCATGGAAGGCGTACTGGCGGCGGATCGTCAAGGTGATGCGCTCGGTGCCCGGCCAGCACTTCCGCTTCGACTTCACGCCCAACCGCGGGCTGGACGCGATCCCGTGGACCAAGTGCTACCCCGGCGACGACGTCGTCGACATCATCGGCATGGACAGCTACGACCAGCCCGCCGGCGCCACCTTCGACGACTACGTGCGCGAGCCGTACGGGCTCCAGGACCAGGTGGAGTTCGCCGCCAAGCGCGGCAAGCAGGTCTCCTACCCGGAGTGGGGCCTGTTCCGCAACGGCGACAACCCGGCCTACGTGCAGCGCATGGTCGAGTGGATGCGCACCCACGACACCGCCTACCAGACCGTCACGGACTACTGTCCGCACGGCTTCTTCGGATGCGACGGCAACCCGCGCTCCAGCGCGCGGTTCAAGCAGCTGATGGCGGGCTCGAAGGGGGCGCCGGCGGTCGTCCCGACGGCGCCCCCGGTCCCGACCGCGCCGGCCGCGCCGGCCGTGCCCGTCCTGCCCTCCGGGCCGGGCGCACCGACCCCGCCGGGCGCCCAGGGCAGCCCGAGCCCGTCGGCCGGAGCGTCGCCCACCGGCTCCCCGAGCCCGTCGCCGAGCGGGACCCCGGCCCGGCGGTAGGGCGCCCGGCCCGCAGGTCAGGTGCGGCGGCGGGCCAGCAGCGCCTCCTTGAGGCGCGGGAAGCGGGTCCGCAGGAGGCGCGCCACCGTCTGCCGGGCCCGGATCACACCGGCCCTCGCGGTGGCTGCCGGCGCCGCGCCCGCCGGGCCGAACAGCAGCCGCTGGTTGGCCAGTTGGTCCGGACGCCAGCGCTGCTTGTACGGCTCCTGACCGCGCAGCAGGCTCAGCACCGGGATCCCGGCGCCGACCGTCTCGTCCAGCGCCGCGGCGAACAGCAGCCCGGCGATGTCCAGCCGCTCGCGCAACGCCGGGTGCGCGCCGTACAGGTACAGGCCGCCGAAGGACGGGCAGAGCAGCAGCAGGTTCACCGCCATCAGCTCGCCGTCCAGCCGGAACTGGTGGACGGCAGCCCGGCCGGAGGCGACCATCCCGGTCGTGGACTCGACCAGGTGCCGGGCGAAGCGCTCGGTGCGGTGCTCCGGCGTCACACCGCGCTCGTGCCACTGCAGGAAGTGCAGCCGCAGCAGGCCCTCCAGCGCCGCCGGCACCTCCGCCACCGGCGTCGTGGTGACCTCCACGCCCGCCTCGGCGATCTTGCGCAGCTTCACCCGGCTGCGCTGCGCGGTCTTGCCGGGCACCCGCTTCAGCAGCTGCTCCATCGAGACGGCCGGCAGGTACTGGCAGAGCGAGTCGGCGAACCGGCGGCGCCGGCCCCGCCAGTGCTCGAACACCTTCTGCACGGCCGCCTCGGGACGGACCTCGCGCAGCTCCAGCGTGTGCCACGGCCGGGTGAGCGGGAGCGCGGCGGCGAACTCGGCGGCGGCCCGGTCGGCGCAGTCGTCGTCGAGCAGGACGTCGGTGAAGTCGACCAGCCCGTCGCCGAGTGCGGTCAGCCCGCCGAACGGGCCGCCGCGCCGCCGGAAGGCACCCGCGCCGACCAGCAGGCCGTCCCGGCGGACGGTCACCACCAGCAGGCCGCCCGGGGTGCCGTAGTGGCGCCACCACGAGCGCTGCCAGTCGGCGGCCTGGAAGAAGGTGGCCGTCCGGCAGCGGGCGGCCAGGTCGTCCCATTCCTCGGCGAGGGCGTCGAGGGCGCCGTCGTCGCGGCGCAGTTCGGTGGTCCAGGCCGGGCCCCGCGCGGGTGCGGGCGCCGGACCGGACCGCTGGACGGCTTGGGCGGGCAGGCCGACGGACCGGGCCTTGGTGCTCATCGCGCGCTCCCGGTCGCGGCCTTCTCCTTCGCGGAGGGCTTCGCCTCGGCCGCGGCGGCGGTGCCGGCGGGCTTGTCGGACGCCTTCTGGGCCGTGGCCGGCTTCTCGGCCGGCTTCCCGGCGGGCCGCTCCTCGGTGCGCGGGCGCGGGGTGCTCGGGGCGGCGGGCGCCTCCGGGGCCTCGGACGACGCGGCGTCGCCACGGCGGCGGGTCATCATCGCCAGCGCGCCCAGCAGCAGGCCGGCCGCGCCGCCGACCGCGACGTCCAGCGTGCCGGACGGCGTGCTGGGCTTGTCCGGGGCGGCGGCCGGGGCCAGCGTGACCAGCCGGACGCTGGTGTCCTTGCTGCTGGCGTTGGCGAAGGAGACCAGCGAGCGGGCCACCGCGTCGGCGGTCCTGGCGGCCTCCTGGGCCCGGGTGCCGGTGCCGGTGATCTCGATCATCGGGGCGTCCGGCGAGGTCGTCCCGTGCACCAGGTTCCCCAGCTCGGTGAGGCTGTGCCCGGTCTCGGCGGCGGCCACCGCGAGCACCTGCGGCTGGCCGGCCAGCCGCCCGTACGCCTGGGCGAAGTTGGTCGCGGTGGCCGCCTCCCCCGGGTTCTGCGCCACCACGAGCACGTAGGCGCTGGCCGAGTACGAAGGGTGCGAGACGACGGCGTACCCGGCGCCGGCCGCGGCACCCAGCGGCACCGCGAGCGCCACCGGCCACCAGTGGCGGAGGAGGCTGCGGGCGCTTCGGCGCGGTGTGGTCATGCGCGATACTCCTTGGAGATCAGGTTGGAGATCAGGACCGCGTGGGCGGCCCTTCGGTGAGCGGGCCGGGGGGGCGGTCAAGCCCGGGCCAGGCGGTCGTAGAGGGCGCCGAGGTCGGCGGCGACCCGGACGATGTCGTAGTGGCCGACCGCCGGGGGGTGCGGCAGCGGGCCGGCGGTGTGGTCGTCGAGGCGCCGCAGCTCGCGCAGCGACGTCGCGTACGCGGTGGGGTCGGACGGGATGCGGCGGGCCTGCGGGGCGGCGCTGGGCGGCAGTTCGTCGAGCGCGGGGCAGGCGCTGTGCCGCACCGGGAGTCCGGCCGCGAGCCCCTCCAGGACGCCGAGGCCGAAGGTCTCCTCGGTCGAGGGGGCGGCGAGGACGTCCAGCGCGGCGAGGAGCTCCGGCACGTCGTCGCGCTCGCCGGTGAGCACCAGCCTTTCCCGGACGCCCAGTTCGACGGCCCGCCGCTCCAGGGCGGCGCGCTCCGGGCCCTCGCCGATCAGCACCAGCCGGGTGCTCCGGTCGAGGCCGGCGAGCGCCTCCAGCAGGACGTCGAAGCGCTTGCCGGGCACCAGGCGACCGATCCCGCCGACCACCCAACTCCCCTCCGGCAGACCGAGTTCGGCGCGCAGCCGACGCCGGGCGGCGGCCCGCTCGGCCTCCGGGCGGCGGAAGCGGGCGGCGTCGATGCCGTTGGGGATCAGCTCGACCCGGCTCGGCGGGACGCCCCACGCGTGCAGCGTCTGGGCCACCTGGCGCGAGACCGCGACGGTGGTGGTCCCGAGCCGTTCGGCCGCCAGGTAGAGGCCCTTGACGCCCCGGGTGACCGGGCGGCCCTCGATCACCCCGGCGTGCAGCGAGTGCTCGGTGGACACCACCGCGCGGACCCCGGCCAGGCGCGCCGCGAGCCGGCCGTACAGCTGCGCGCGGTAGAGGTGGGTGTGCACGAGGTCGTAGCGGCCGGTGCGCACCAGCCGGACCAGCCGGGGCAGCGCGCCGAGGTCCCGGTTGCCGCGCATGTCCAGGTGGTGGACGGTGAAGCCCTCGGCGCGCAGGGCGGTGGCGACGGTGCCGGGGTTGGTGAGGGCGAGCACCTCGCACTGCTGGTGTGGCGGCAAGTGCCGCAGCAACAGCTGGAGTTGGCGCTCGGCCCCGCCGGAGGCGAGGCCGGTGACGATGTGCAGGACCCTCACCGCGCCGACCTCCGGCGGGCGAGCCGGGCGCGGCGCAGCTCGGTGACGGTGTCGCGCAGCCGGTGCCGGCCGCGCTTGGCGCGCAGCCGCCAGGCGCCGTCGCGGTCGCCGACGTAGCAGCGGGGCAGTGCGAAGCGGCCGGTGAGCGGGGAGTGGGCGATCGCGACGGCGTAGTCGTAGCCGGCGTCGCGGACGGCCACGGTGGCGGGCAGGTCGACGTTGCCGTACGGGTAGCAGAAGCCGGTGACCGGGCCGCCGACGACCTCCTCCAGGAGCCTGCGGCTCTCCCGGGTCTGGGTCGCGAGGACGTCGGCGGGCAGGCCGGGCAGCGACTGGTGGCCGAGGCCGTGCGAGCCGATCTCCCAGCCGGCGGCGGCGAGTTCGGTGACCTCCTGGACGGTGAGGAGCTTCTTGCGCGGGCCCTCGACGTCCCAGTCGTTGGCCCGGCCGAGCAGGTCGGCGACGACGTAAGCGGTGGCGGTGAAGCCGTACGCCTGGAGGATCGGTACGGCGTGGCGCGCGAAGTCGGCGTAGCCGTCGTCGAAGGTGAGTCCGACGAGCTTGTCGTCGCGCCCGGCGGCGCGGGCGCGCATCAGCTCGCGGACCGAGACGCCGCGCCGGCCGCGCCGGTGCAGCCAGGCGATCTGTTCGGCGAAGCGCTCGGGGCTGACGGTGAGTTGGTAGGGGTCCTCCTCCTCGACCGCGACCGAGTGGTACATCAGGATCCAGGGCGAGGTGGCCCCGGGGCCGGGCGGTTCGCCGATCGGGCGGCGGCTGCGGGGCAGTCGGGCCCGGTGCGGTGGGGCGTCGGTGACGCCCGCCTGGGCGGCCGAACGGACGGTTCCCCGTTCAGTGTCCATGGGGAAGCTTCCCTTCATCGGCGACGGTTGGCGGGTTCAGGACCCGGACGGCGGCGAGGACCGGGCCGCGGACCTCCCTGGCACCGAAGCCGGCGCCGAGGGCGGCGAAGGCCAGCGCCACGGCCAGGCCCCCGAGCACGGTCGAGAGCAGGGGGTCGGCGCTGAGGCCGGCCGCGCCGGTGCCGAGCACGGTGGCCCCGGCGGCGGCGGCCAGCAGCCGGCCGTGGCCACCAAGCACCAGGCGCAGCCGCAGCGGAATGCCGCGCAGGACGAGGCCGCGCAGCAGCAGGGCCGCGGTGGTGGTGATGCCGGCCGCGTTCCCGGCGGCGAGGCCGAGGGCGCCGAAGCGGGGCGTGGCGAGCACGCCGACGCTCACGGTGACGGCGAGGCCGAGCAGCATCGCGGCGACGGGGTACCAGTCGAGCAGGCGCCGCCCCCCGTCGTCGGTGCCCGGCTCGTCGGCCCGGCGCACGACGGGGCGCAGCGAGAAGTACGGGCGGATCATGACGCCGATCAGCGCCTGGGCGGGCAGGCCGAAGCTGTAGACCCGGATGACGGCGGCGGTGGCGGCGGTGTCCTGCGGGCCGAAGGCGCCGCGCTGGAAGAGCAGCGAGACGACCGAAGGCGCGCAGGCCATCAGGAACGCCGTACCGAGCAGGACGACGGCGGCGGCCTGGCCGAGGTCCTTCTCGACCCGGTCGCGAGCGGTGGTGAGATCCCCGGCCGCGAGCGCGCGGGCGACCAGCGGGAAGGTGACGGTGCAGATCAGGATGCCCGCCGTCATGGCGAGTTGGGAGACCTTCGCGGCGTAGTTGAGGTGCGAGATGGTGCCGGGCGGCAGTGCGGAGCCGAGGTAGCGCTCGACGAACACCTGGGACTGGCGGGTCAGGGTGAAGGCGGCGACCGGCAGCAGCGCGAGCGGCATCAGGACCAGGGCGTGGCGCGAGCGGCGGGAGCGGGCCGCGCGGACCGTGTTCAGGCGGCGCAGGAAGGGGCCGACGAGCAGGGCGGCCATCAGGACGCTGCCGACCGCGACGCCGAGGGCGGCCGAGCGGACGCCGAGGAAGGACTGGCAGCTCAGCATCACGGCCAGGATGCCGATGTTGTAGGCGACGTAGATGCCGGCCGGCGCGGTGAAGCAGTGGTGGGCGCGCAGCGCGGCGGCGAGGTAGCCGGCGACGCCGAAGGGCAGCACGGTGATCGCGGTGATCCGGGTGCAGGAGACGGCGAGGCCGGGGTCGCCGAGGCCGGGGGCGAGCAGGTCGACGAGCTGCGGCGCGCCGATCGCGGCGCCGAGGGCGAGGGCGCTGAGCGCGAGCAGCAGCCCGGGCAGGGTGGCGCGGACGAGCTGGCGGACCGGGTCCGGGCCGTCCGGGCGCTCCTCGCGCAGGACCAGGGCGAGGGCGAAGGCGGGCACCATGAGGAAGGACATGGCGTCCTCGATCAGCAGCGGTGCGGCCGTCTCGGGCACCGTCCAGGCGACGAGGAAGGCGTCGGTGCCCTGGTTGGCGCCGAAGTAGCGGGCCAGCAGGAGGTCGCGCAGGAGCCCGAGGGCGGAACCGGCGGCGCTGAGGACGGCGGTGATGCCGAAGGCCTTGGCGAGGAAGCCGCGGCGGGGGGCCGGGTCGGGGCCGCCGGGCGCGACCTCCTCGGCGGGCGGGACTTGGCGGGGCGCGGGCAGCGTCGGGGCGAGCGCGGGCTGGTCCGTCGTCATGTCAGGCCTCCGGGGTCGCGGCGCGGGCGGCGAGGCCGAGGACGACGGAGGTCAGCACGGTGGTGGTGCCGCCGATGTCGGCGTAGAGGAAGTCGACGAGCACCCACGTCAGCAGGGCGAGCGCGGCGAGGCCGGGGCCGCGGGAGCGGCGCAGGCAGCCGAGCAGCAGGCCGAGGAAGAGTGCGGCGTAGGCGACGATGCCGATCAGTCCCTGCTCGCTGAGCACCAGGAAGTACATGTTGTGCGGGGAGAGCAGCGGCTCCCGCTGGAAGCCGATGGTGGGGTCGGCGGCGTCGCTGCCGGAGGACAGCCGCAGCGGGGCGTGGCTGTCGCGCAGCTGCTGGAAGGCCTTGGGGCCGGCGCCGTGGACGGGGTGGTCCTGCCAGATCCGGGTCGCGGTCGACCACAGGTCGTAGCGGTCGGAGACGGACTGGTCGGGGGCGGCCTCGACGGAGCCGATCGAGCTGAGCCGCTCGGTGACGCCGGAGGCGCCGAGGCCGAGGCCGCCGACGAGGACGACGGCGGCGGCCGCGCCGAGCACGACGCCCCGCACGAGCAGCCGGGCGTCGGCGCGCAGCAGCAGGACGGTGGCGCTGACGCCGGTGGCGATCCAGCTGCCGCGGCTGAAGGAGACGGCGAGGGGGAAGGCCAGGAAGGCCGCGGAGGCGTACATCGCGCGCCGCAGCCGGACGCTGCCGCGGGAACCACGCTCGGCGAGTGCGAGCGCGAGGGCCGCCAGCAGGCCGTAGCTGACGACGGTGGACATCGCCATGATGTCGAGCGCGCCGAACGTGCCGACGGCGCGGATCGGCTGGCCGGTGTACGAGGCGCCGGTGCGGGTCAGGTACTGGTTCGCGCCGACGGCGCCCTCGATGAGCGCGGCGGCCACGAAGGAGCCGAGGACGAGCCGCTGGTCGGTGCGGTCGCGCAGCGAGCAGAGCACCCCGGCCGGCACCAGGACGAAGACCTGGACGAGCCGGACGAAGCCGGTGACGCTGCCGGCCGGGTCGATCGAGCCGACGGTGGCGACGGCGGCGGCGGCCACGATCGCGGCGAACTGCGCGCAGGTGGTGCGGCCGACGGCGGGCAGGCGCCCGCGCAGCAGGTTCCAGGCGGTGAGGGCGACCAGCGCCAGCGAGGCGAGGTCGGCGGCGGTGATGTGGACGGCCGCCGTGACGTCCTTCTCCCCGGTGGGCACGCACACCAGCAGCACGGTCGCCGCGGCGAGCAGGCTCGGCCGGTCGGCGAGCGCGGGCAGCGCCCTCCGTAAGGCCGGCCGGGGAGAGGCCCGCAGGACGGTGGAGAGGGTGAGGGCCACGAGAAGGTCAGCTCCCGTCCGGGTGGAGCATCAGGGCCGCGGTGCGGCACAGGATCTTGACGTCCTGCCAGAGGCTCCAGCTCTCGATGTAGCGGTTGTCGAAGCGGGCCCGGTCCTCGATCGAGGTGTCCCCGCGCAGGCCGTTGACCTGGGCGAGGCCGGTGAGGCCGACCGGGACCCGGTGGCGGTCCGCGTACTCGGGGTAGGCCTGGCTGAACCGCATGACGAAGTAGGGGCGTTCGGGGCGCGGGCCGACGAGGCTCATGTCGCCGCGCAGGACGTTCCACAGCTGCGGCAGCTCGTCCAGCGAGCTCTTGCGCAGCAGCCGGCCGACGGCGCCCATCCGGTGGTCCTGGGAGATGTTCCAGCGGGTGGCCGACTCGTGCTCGTTGCTCGGGCGCAGGGTGCGGAACTTGAGGACGGTGAAGACCCGGCCGTCGAGCCCGGTGCGCTGCTGGCGGAAGAGCACGCCGGGGCCGGTGTCGAAGCGGACGGCGAGCGCGCACAGGGCGAGGACCGGGGCGAGCAGCAGCAGGCCGAACCCGGCGGCGGCGACGTCCAGGGCGCGCTTGGCGGCCCAGCCGGGGCGGCGCATCGCGGGGCGCCCGACCTGGAGGCAGGGGAACCCCCACACGTGGTCGCCGCCGGCCAGCGGCGCGGTGGGCAGCGAGCCGTACTCGCGCAGCGCGGGCACCAGCCAGACCTGGCAGCCGAGCCGGGCGGCGTCGCGCAGGGTGGCGGCGGTCTCGGCCTCGTCGGCGGCGCCGGCGGTGGCGACGACGTGCTGGACGCGGTGGCGGTGGACCTCGCGCTCCAGGACCTCCCGGCCGCCGAGGACGGGC
>NZ_JBFBDY010000155.1:0-13778 GCF_040683475.1 Kitasatospora sp. NPDC093558
CGGCGCTCGGCACCGCGCCCGCGCCGCCGCCCGACCCGTGGCGCCTCCGGGCGCGCCTGTTGTCCCGGGGCTCGGCGAAGTACGGCCTGCGCGTGGCGCTCTGCATCGCCATCGGCGCAACGCTCACCGCCAACTACCCGCTCAGCAAGAGCTACTGGGTCCCGATGACGATCGCGTTCGTGCTCAAGCCGGACCTCGGCTCGGTGTTCCTGCGCGCGGTGAGCCGCGCGGTCGGCACCGTGCTCGGCGTCGCCCTCACCGCCGCCGTCGTGGGCGCGACCACCGACGAGTGGGTCCTCACCGCCGTCGCCGCGCTCTGCGTGGCCCTGCTCCCGTACGCGACGGCGGCGCACTACGGGCTGACGACGCTCGCGATGACGCCGATGGCACTGCTCCTGCTGCAGCTCGGCGGCCAGAGCAGCGCCGCCGAGTTCTGGCCGCGGGTGCTCGACACCGCCCTCGCGAGCGCGATCGTCCTGCTCTTCGGCTACCTGCTGTGGCCGGAACGCCCGCGCCACCGGATCGAGCCCCGCCTGGTCGACGCGGCCACCGCGCTCCGGGCCTACCTGGACTCCGCAACATCCGCAGCACAAGCAGCACAAGCAACACGAGAAATACAAGAAACACCAGCAACAACGGCCGGACGATCCGAGGTGTGGCTGCGCCGCACCGCGTACCGCTCGCTCGCGGACGCCCGCCTGGAGGTGCAGCAGGGCCTCGCCGAACCGCCGCCCACCGGCCGGCTCGCCGAGCGGTGGCTGCCGGCGACGGCGGCGCTGGAGCGGCTGGGCGGCGGGGTGGCGGCGTACGCGGCGCAGATCCGGTACGGCGGCCGGGTACCCGACCGGGAAGAGGTCGACCGCGTCCGCCGGGCCCTGGACGACCTGACCGCCGCCGCCCGCGAGCACCGTCCGCCGACGGGCACCGCGGCCCGCCCGACAAAGCCGCACGACCCGGCGCGAAGTGCGCTGGGCCGTGCGGCGGACGAGCTCGAAGTCCTACTCGGCGGCTAGACCTGCTCGGCCAGCTCCAGCCAGCTCATCTCCAGCTCCTCCTTCTCCTCCCGGACGCCCCGCAGCTGCGCGTCCAGCTCCGCGACCTTGGAGAAGTCGGCGGCGTGCTCGGCGAGTTGGGCGTGCAGCTTGGACTCCTTCTCGTCCAGCTTGGCGATCTGCCGCTCCAGCTTCTGCATCTCCTTCTTCGCGGCGCGAAGGTCCCCGCCGGACAGCCCGGCCGCGGCGGCCTC
This sequence comes from Kitasatospora sp. NPDC093558, assembly GCF_040683475.1. Classification (NCBI taxonomy): domain Bacteria; kingdom Bacillati; phylum Actinomycetota; class Actinomycetes; order Kitasatosporales; family Streptomycetaceae; genus Kitasatospora; species Kitasatospora sp. NPDC093558. The sequence goes on from NZ_JBFBDY010000155.1 coordinate 1,247, forward strand.
AACCACAGGAGCAGCCACGACAGGAGTGGCCGCAGCGGCCATCCGCGCCCGGCGCTCCAGGTACTCGTCGACGCCGCCCGGCAGCATCCGCATCCGCTTGTCGCCGAGCAGCGCGTGCACGACGTCCGTCGTCCGCTCGATGAAGAAGCGGTCGTGGCTGATGACGACCATCGAGCCGGGCCAGCCGTCGAGGAGGTCCTCCAGCTGGTTGAGCGTCTCGATGTCGAGGTCGTTGGTCGGCTCGTCGAGGAACAGCACGTTGGGCTCGTCCATGAGCAGCCGCAGCAGCTGCAGCCGCCGCCGCTCGCCGCCGGAGAGGTCACCCACCGGCGTCCACTGCTTGTCCTTGCCGAAGCCGAACTGCTCGCACAGCTGGCCGGCGCTCATCTCCCGGCCCTTGCCGAGGTCGACGCGCGAGCGCACCTGCTCGACCGCCTGGAGCACCCGGGTCTCCGGCTCCAGCTCGGCCACCTCCTGCGACAGGTAGGCGAGCCGGACGGTCTTGCCGACCTTGATCACGCCGGAGTCCGGCTGCACGTCGCCCTCGGAGGCGTACGCGTCGCGCAGGGCGCGCAGGAGGGAGGTCTTGCCGGCACCGTTGACGCCGAGCAGGCCGATCCGGTCGCCGGGGCCGAGCTGCCAGGTGAGGTTCTCCAGGAGCAGCTTCGGGCCGGCCTTGACGGTCACGCCCTCCAGGTCGAAGACCGTCCTGCCGAGGCGGGCGTTGGCGAACTTCATCAGCTCGGACTTGTCGCGCGGCTCCGGCACGTCGGCGATCAGGGCGTTGGCGGCCTCGATCCGGTAGCGGGGCTTGGAGGTGCGGGCGGGGGCGCCGCGGCGCAGCCAGGCGAGCTCCTTGCGGGCGAGGTTCTGGCGCTTCTGCTCCTCGACGGCCTCGATGCGGGAGCGCTCGGCGCGCGCGAAGACGTAGTCGGAGTAGCCGCCCTCGTACTCGTGGACGGAGCCGTTCTGCACGTCCCACATGCGGGTGCAGACCTGGTCGAGGAACCAGCGGTCGTGGGTGACGCAGACCAGCGCCGAGCGGCGCTTCTGCAGGTGCTGGGCGAGCCAGTTGATGCCCTCGACGTCGAGGTGGTTGGTGGGCTCGTCGAGGATGATCAGTTCGGGCGAGCCGAGCAGCAGCTTCGCGAGGGCGATGCGGCGGCGCTCGCCGCCGGAGAGCGGGCCGATGACGGTGTCCAGGCCGTCGGCGAAGCCGGGCAGGTCGAGGCCGCCGAAGAGGCCCTCGATGATGTCGCGGATGCGGGCGTCGCCGAGCCACTCGTGGTCGGCGCGGTCGGCGATGACCTCGTGCCGGATGGTGGCCTCGGGGTCGAGGGAGTCGTGCTGGGTGAGGACGGCCGGTTCGAGGCCGCCGTTCCAGGTGATCCGGCCGCCGTCGGGCTCCTCCAGCTTGGCGAGCATCCGGATCAGGGTGGTCTTGCCGTCGCCGTTGCGGCCGACGACGCCGATCCGGTCGCCCTCGCTCACGCCCAGGCTGACCGCGTCCAGCAGGGTGCGGGTGCCGTAGACCTTCGTGACGGACTCGATGGTGGCGAGGTTGACGGCCACGTGTGCTGCGCTCCTGGGGTTCGGCGGTGCCGGGGCGGCCCGCCATTCCCCGGCCGGGCACCCCTGTCGGGGACGCCCCGATCTCCCCAGCCTAATGGGCCCGTCGAACCGCCCGCACCGCCGAGCTGGGCCCGCCCGTACCGCCAAGCTCGGCCCGCCCGCACCGCCGAGCTCGCCCCCCGCGTGCAGGAGCCACCCGGCGCACGCGGCCCGTGCACAGCCACCCGGCCCGTGCGCAGCTACCCGGCCACCACCGCGGCGCCCGCGACCGGCCCGTACGTGGCGTGCGCGGTGCGGCAGGTGCCGGAGGAGCGCAGGGCCGCGGCGACGGCGGCGGCGCCGTCGGCGTCCTTGGCGAGGAACGCGCAGGTCGGCCCGGAGCCGGAGACGAGGGCGCCGATCGCGCCCGCCTCGGTGCCGGCCCGCAGGGTGTCCGCGAGCGCGGGCCGCAGGGAGAGGGCGGCGGCCTGGAGGTCGTTGGCGAGCGCGGCGGCGAGGGCGACGGAGTCGCCGTCGGCGAGAGCCGCGAGCAGCGCCGGATCGGCGTCGGGAGTGGGGACGTCGGTAATGCTCGACCCGGTGCCGGCCTCGTCGCGGAGGCGGTCGCACTCGCGGAAGACGGCGGGGGTGGAGAGGCCGCCGTCGGCGACGGCGAAGACCCAGTGGTAGGTGCCCTCGACCGGGAGCGGCTCCAGGATCTCGCCCCGGCCGCGGCCCAGCGCGACGCCGCCGACCAGGGCGAACGGCACGTCGGAGCCGAGTTCGGCGGCGAGCTCCAGCAGCGTTTCGAAAGGCGTCTCCAGCTTCCACAGCGCGTCGCAGGCGACCAGCGCCGCCGCGCCATCCGCGCTGCCGCCGGCCATGCCGCCGGCGACCGGGATGGCCTTGGCGATGTGCAGGTGCACGGCGGGGTCGGCGAGGCCGTGGTGGGCGGCGAGCAGCCGGGCGGCGCGGGCGGCGAGGTTGCTGTCGTCGAGCGGGACGGCGTCGGCGTCCGGGCCGGAGCAGGTGAGCGTGACGCCCTCCGTCGAGGAGGACGCCGTCACCTCGTCACCCAGCGCGACGGCGAAGAAGACGTTCGCCAGGTCGTGGAAGCCGTCGGCGCGCAGCCCGCCGACCCCCAGCTGGACGTTGACCTTGGCCGGTACCCGTACGGTGATCACTCGTTCCCAGCCTTCGGCTTGTGCTCGGCGATCGCGGCGAACTGCTCCACCGTCAGCATCTCGCCGCGCAGCTTGTGGTCGATCCCGGCGGCGGCGAGCGCCTGCTCGGCCCCGGCGGCGGAGCCGGCCCAGCCGGCCAGGGCGGCCCGCAGGGTCTTGCGCCGCTGGGCGAACGCGGCGTCGACCACGGCGAACACCTCGGCGCGGCTGGCGGTGGTCTTCGGCGGCTCGCGGCGGATCAGCGAGACGAGGCCGGAGTCGACGTTGGGGGCGGGCCAGAAGACGTTGCGCCCGATGGCGCCGGCCCGCTTCACGTCGGCGTACCAGTTGGCCTTGACCGACGGGACGCCGTACACCTTGTTGCCGGGCTTGGCGGCGAGCCGGTCGGCGACCTCGCTCTGCACCATCACCAGGGTGCGCTCGATGCTGGGGAAGGTGGCCAGCATGTGCAGCAGGACGGGCACCGCCACGTTGTACGGGAGGTTGGCGACGAGCGCGGTGGGCGCCGGGCCGGGCAGCTCGGTGACCTCCATGGCGTCGCTGAACACGAGGTCGAAGGCGTCGGCCTTGCCCGGCATCCGGGCGGCGACGGTGTCCGGCAGGTGCTGGGCGAGCACCGGGTCGATCTCGACGGCGGTGACGTGCCGTGCGACCTCCAGCAGGGCGAGCGTCAGCGACCCGAGCCCCGGCCCGACCTCGACCACCGCGTCCTCGGCCGTCACCCCACCCGCCCGGACGATGCGCCGCACGGTGTTGCCGTCGATGACGAAGTTCTGCCCGCGCTGCTTGGTCGGCTTGACGCCGAACGCGGCGGCCAGCTCCCGGATATCGGCGGCGCCCAGCAGGTGGCTGTCAGGGGTGGGTTCGGTGGTGCTCACGCGCCAAGGATACGGGCGCGTGAGGATCTCAGAGTTCGACCAGCGAGGCGAGGTCGATCTCCACCGGGTACGGGAGCGAGGTGCGGAGCACCCCTTCGTGCTGCGCGACGGGCAGGTAGACGCCCTTCTCCTCGTCCCGGTGGAACTCGTGCACGATCGGGAGATTGTCGACGCCGCGCTCGACCCGCCAGTAGGAAGGGATCCCCTTCTCCGCGTATTGGCCGGGCTTGCGGAAGCGGTCGGCGGCCCGGGACCCGGGCGAGACCACCTCCACCGTCAAGACAACCGACTCGGGTGGCATGCACTCCAGCTCAAAGAAATCGAGGCCGGTCTTGTCGATTACGGCCACGTCCGGCTTGGCCACGTTGTATTCATCAAGCAACACGCAGCGCTCAACGTTGACGACATAGGGCGCGACCCGTGCACCGAGCAGCTTCGCAAGCAGCTGGTCACGTACCTGGTCATGCCACCACTTGGTCTGCCCTCGGACCACGACGGCTCCGTCCACCAGTTCCCAATCGAACGGCAGGTCCATGACCCTTACCTGCTCGTACGTCCAGCCCTGGGACGGCGGAAGCTTCCAGTCGATCGGCTCGGCGGTCATCGCCACCTCCCTCACTGCACTCATGCTAACCAGCCTAGGAAGCGGCCGGGAGTGCCGAATCGTTCCCCCGAAACCCGACATTCGTTCGATCGGCTCAGTACCCGAACGCCCGCGCCGTGTTCGCCGCGATGGCCGTCGCCAGCTCGTCCTCGTGCAGCCCCAGCGTCGCCGCCATCGACCGGACCGTGACCGGGATCAGGTACGGGGCGTTGGGCCGGCCGCGGTAGGGGTGCGGGGTGAGGAAGGGCGCGTCCGTCTCGACCAGGACGCGGTCGAGCGGGGTGGCCAGGAGGGCGTCGCGCAGCGGCTGGTTGGCCTTGAAGGTGACCGGACCCGCGAACGACAGGTACCAGCCGTGCTCGGCGCACACCTTGGCCATCTCCGCGTCGCCCGAGTAGCAGTGGAAGACGGTCCGCTCGGGGGCGCCCTCCTCCAGCAGGACGGCGATGACGTCCTCGTGGGCGTCGCGGTCGTGGATGACCAGGGCCTTGCCGTGCCGCTTGGCCATCTCGATGTGCCGGCGGAACGACTCCTTCTGGATCTCCACGCCCTCGGGCCCGGTGCGGAAGTAGTCGAGGCCGGTCTCGCCGACGGCCCGCACCTGCGGCAGCGCCGCGAGCGCGTCTATCTCGGCGAGGGCCTCGTCCAGCGCCGCCTCCCCGCCGGCCGGGCGCTGCTGCCCGGACCAGCCGTCGGGGTCGCCGAGGAAGATCCGCGGCGCCTCGTTGGGGTGCAGCGCGACGGCCGCGTGGACCTGCTCGAACTGGGCGGCCAGCTCGGCCGCCCAGCGCGAGCCGGGCACGTCGCAGCCGACCTGGACGACGGTGGTGACCCCGACCGACGCCGCGCGGGCCAGACCCTCCGCGGGCGTGCCGGACTGCATGTCCAGGTGGGTGTGCGAGTCGGCCACCGCCACCGCCAGGGGTTCCGGCAGCGGCGGCGGGGTCGACCGGTCGTCGTCCTTCTTCGCCATCAGGAGGCCTTCTCCGGCATCGCTATCGCCATCGGCACCGTGATCGCCATCGGCACCGTGATCGCCAACGGCATCGTGATCGCCATCAGGAGGCGGGCTTCTCTTCGAGGCGCGGGAACAGGATCTCGCCCTTGGTGACGGTGGCACCGGCGGGCAGCCGGCCCCAGTCGGCCACGGTGGCGATCGGCTGCGCGGCCAGCGCGCCGAGACCGGCCTCGGCGCCGAGCGAGGCCCACAGCTTCTCGGCCGTGGACGGCATCACCGGGTTGAGCAGGACGGCGGTGGCGCGCAGCGACTCGGCGGCCGTGTAGAGGATGGTGGCCAGGCGCGCCCGGCCCTCCGCCGAGTCGTCCTTGGCGACCTTCCAGGGCTCCTGGTCGCTGATGTAGCCGTTGACCTGCTTGACGAACTCGAAGATCGCCGCGAGGCCGCCGGCAAAGTCGAGGTCCTCGCCGATCTTCCGGTCGGCCGCGGCGACGGCGGCGGCGAGCCCGTCCTGGACGGCCTGCTCGGCCTCGCCGGACGCGGTCGCGGCGGGCAGCAGGCCGTCGTAGTACTTGCCGACCATGGCCGCGACGCGCGAGGCCAGGTTGCCGAAGTCGTTGGCGAGTTCGGAGGTGTACCGGGCGGTGAAGTCCTCCCACGAGAACGAGCCGTCCGTGCCGAACGGGATCGCCCGCAGGAAGTAGTACCGGTAGGCGTCCACGCCGAAGTGCGAGGTGAGGTCGGTGGGCGCGATGCCGGTGAGGTTGGACTTGGACATCTTCTCGCCGCCGACCATCAGCCAGCCGTTGGCGACGACCCGCTTGGGCAGCGGCAGTCCGGCGGCCATCAGCATGGCGGGCCAGATCACCGCGTGGAAGCGCAGGATGTCCTTGCCGACCAGGTGGACGGAGGCGGGCCACAGCTCGGCGAAGCGCTCCGGGTCGCTGCCGTAGCCGGCGGCGGTGATGTAGTTCTGCAGCGCGTCGACCCACACGTAGAGGACGTGCTTCTCGTCCCAGGGCAGCGGGACGCCCCAGTTGAAGGTCGAGCGGGAGATCGAGAGGTCCTTCAGGTCCTGCTCGACGAAGCGCAGCACCTCGTTGCGGGCCGAGGCGGGCTGGATGAAGTCCGGGTTGGCGGCGTAGAACTCCAGCAGCTTCGGTCCGTAGGCGGAGAGACGGAAGAAGTAGTTCTCCTCCTCCAGCCATTCGACCGGCCGCTTGTGCACGGCGCAGAGCTTCTCGTCCGGGGTGGCGCCGTCGAGCAGTTCGGCCGGGAGCTTGAACTCCTCGCAGCCGACGCAGTACGGGCCGGAGTAACCGCCCTTGTAGATCTCGCCCTTGTCGAACAGGTCCTGGACGAATTCCTGCACGCGGTCGGTGTGCCGCTGCTGGGTGGTGCGGATGAAGTCGTCGTTGGCGATCTCCAGGTGCTCCCAGAGCGGCTTCCACGCCTCCTCGACCAGCTTGTCGCACCACTCCTGCGGGGTGACGCCGTTGGCCTCGGCGGTCCGCATGATCTTCTGACCGTGCTCGTCGGTGCCGGTCAGGTACCACACCTTCTCGCCGCGCTGGCGGTGCCAGCGCGTGAGGACGTCGCCCGCCACGGTGGTGTACGCGTGGCCCAGGTGGGGGCGATCGTTGACGTAGTAGATCGGGGTGGAAACGTAGTACGCCGGGGCGCTCGCCCCGGTGGTGCTGTGGTCTGCAGTGGCCGCCATGGTCGGAAAGCTTAGTCGCGCAGGCGGGCGACCCTCGACCGCGTTTCACACCACGGGCACCCGCGTCCCCCGTCGGGGGCCGCCCCCGGCCGTCGCGGGGGGGGGCGGCCCCGGTGCGCGCCCCGGTGTCAGCCCAGCAGCCGCGACCAGAACCGGGCCCAGCGTCCGCGCGGCTCGGCGGGCCCCGACACCGGGGGCGCCCCGGCCGGCTCGGCGTGCGCCGGGTAGCCGGGGGCGTGCTGCCAGGGCTGGTCGGCGACGGCCACCCGGCCCTCGCGCATGATCCGGACGGTGTGTCCACCGCACCCCGGGCAGGTCGGCTTGAGGAGCGGGGACGGCACCCGGACACCGTTGGCGTGGTACTCGAACACGACGTGGCCGTCCCGGGCGACGTGGTGCTCGATGTCGTACGCCTGCTCCCACCCGTACGCGCACTTCAGGCACGCGAAGGAGTAGGCCTCCCGTACGGTCTCGACAGGAGTGTGCGGCCGCCCGGCCGGGCCGGGGGCGCTCAGCGCATTGCCAGTGCGGGGGCTACCGATCATCTCGCTCATAGCCGTCTCCCAGCGCCCGCCGAGCGCTCGCCCGGCTGGGTCTTTCCATTCCAGGAAATGCCCGGACCGCCCCGGGCGATGCCCTGCTTGTGAAGACTTGGATGCGGGTTGGGGATCCCTAGACGAAAGGTCGGATCCTTTGCGGAAACCGCGGCCAAAGCTTCAGCTCGGTGGGCGTTTACCGGGGCCTTCACTCCAAGGTACGACGCACCGCCCGCACCGCAACCCCCGGAATTCTCCGCTCTTTCGGAGCGCGCTACTCCCCCGCCACCAAGGCGTCGTTCCCGGCCCCCGGAACCGTCCTACTTGGCTCCGGCCCCGTCCTTCTTCGCCGCGACGACCGCGTCGAACACCTCCCGCTTGGGCAGCGACAGCTCCGCCGCGACGGCCGCGATGGCCTCCTTGCGGTGCTCCCCCGCCTCCTCGCGGACGGCGACCAGCCGGGCCAGCTCGGCCGGCGTGAGCTCCTGCGGCGCGGCCGGCGGGGCCCCGGCGACGACCACGGTGATCTCGCCCTTGACGCCGTCGGCCGCCCAGGCCGCCAGCTCGCCGATCGGGCCGCGCTTGACCTCCTCGTAGGTCTTGGTCAGCTCCCGGCACACCGCCGCGGGCCGCTCGGCCCCGAACGCCTCGGCCATCGCCGTGAGCGCCTCGGCGATCCGGTGCGGCGCCTCGAAGAAGACCATCGTGCGCGGCTCGGCGGCGATCGAGGCGAGCTGGCGGGCGCGGTCGCCGGTCTTGCGCGGCAGGAAGCCCTCGAAGGTGAAGCGGTCGACGGGCAGGCCGGACAGCGCGAGCGCGGTCAGCACCGCGGACGGCCCGGGCACCGCGGTGACCTTGACGTCGGCCGCGACGGCCGCGGCGACGAGCCGGTAGCCGGGGTCGGAGACGGACGGCATCCCGGCGTCCGTGACCAGCAGCACCCGGGCGCCGCCGAGCAGTGCCTCGACGAGTTCGGGGGTGCGGCCGACCTCGTTGCCCTCGAAGTAGGAGACCACCCGCCCGGCGGGAGTCACCCCGAGGGCCTGGGTCAGCCGGCGCAGCCGCCGGGTGTCCTCGGCCGCGATCACGTCCGCGGTCGCGAGTTCGGTGAGCAGCCGGGGCGGGGCGTCCGAGACGTCGCCGATGGGGGTGCCTGCGAGAACGAGTACTCCTGTCACGGACCCCATCCTTCCAGCCCTCGTGCTTATGGTGACGATTCGGGCAGCTTCCGAGGGTCCGGTCCGACGATAGGACCGCGCCCCTACGATGTGGCGGATGAACGGCGACACGGCGGCGCAGACGCCCACTGGCACAGACCACCCCGCACCGGGCGGTGTCGGCGCGACGGACCTGCCGTCCGGTTCCGTGCCCGCCGTCCCGGCCCCGCGCCCGCCGGAGGCCGACGTGCCCGTCACGTGGCGCCGACGCCTGGCCGGCTTCGGCTACGCGCCGCGACCGGCCGTCCCCCTGGCCGAGCGCCTGGTGCCGCCGATGCCGGACGGCCCCGGGGTGACGCCGGACGACGTCCCGCCGTCCCCGCTGCTGGTGCGCCTGGGCATATCCGTGCCCGCGGGCCTCTGGGTGTTCCTGTGCCGCTGGTCGGGCTGGCTCGGCCCGCTCGCGGTGGCGCTCTTCGCGGGGATCCTGCGCTTCACCGACCTCGGCCAGCCGCACGCGATCATCTTCGACGAGACGTACTACGCCAAGGACGCGTACGCGCTCTGGCACGGCGGCTACGAGATCAACTGGCCGGACGGCGCCAACGACCAGATCATGAAGGACGGGACGGCCCCCTACCGCCCGATGGCCGGCTACGTCGTCCACCCGCCGGTGGGCAAGTGGATCATCGGCTTCGGCGAGTGGCTGTTCGGGATGAACCCGTTCGGCTGGCGCTTCGCGGTGGCCCTGCTCGGCACGGTCTCGGTGCTGATGATCGCCCGGATCGCCCGCCGGCTGTTCCGCTCCACCCTGCTGGGCTGCGTCGCCGGCCTGCTGCTCTCGGTGGACGGCCTGCACTTCGTGCTCAGCCGCTCGGCCCTGCTGGACCTCGTGGTGATGTTCTGGATCCTCGCCGCCTTCGGCTTCCTGATCCTGGACCGGGACCGCACCAGGGCCCTGCTGGCGGCCCGCCTGGACGGCGTCGCGGACGCCGCGCTCGCGCAGCGCGTCCACCTGGGCTGGCGCCCGTACCGGATCGCGGCCGGCGTCTGCGTCGGCCTGACCTGCGCGACCAAGTGGAGCGGCCTGTACGTCGCGGCCGCCTTCGGCCTGATGACGGTGCTCTGGGACGTGGGCGCGCGCCGCCTGGCCGGCGCTCCGCGCCCGTACCTGGCGGCGCTGACCCGGGATGCGCTGCCTGCCTTCGTCTCGGTCGTCGTGGTCGCGCTGGGCGTCTACCTCACCTCGTGGTGGGGCTGGTTCGCCAGCAGCAACGTGCCCGGCCAGGGCGGCTGGGGCCGCGACTGGGCGGCCGGCCGGAGCACCGACTACCCGTGGATCCCGGAGGGCCTGCGTGCCCTGTGGCACTACCAGTCCGGCGTGTACGACTTCCACACCCATCTGACCGACCCGCACACCTACCAGTCGAACCCGTGGAGCTGGCTGGTCCTCGGCCGGCCGGTCTCCTTCTACTACGAGTCCCCGAAGACGGGCCAGGACGGCTGCACCGCGGCCGAGTGCGCCCGCGAGGTGCTCGGCCTGGGTACCCCGCTGCTGTGGTGGGCGGCCTGCATCGCCCTGGTGTACTGCCTGTGGCGCTGGGCGGCCCGGCGGGACTGGCGGGCCGGCGCGGTGCTGTGCGGCCTGGCGGCCGGCTACCTGCCCTGGTTCGCGTACCAGCAGCGGACGATCTTCCTCTTCTACGCGGTCGCCTTCGTCCCGTTCCTGGTGCTCGCGGTGACGATGATGGTCGGCGCGATGATCGGTCCGCCGGGCGCCTCGCGGGACCGCCGGATCATCGGCGGTGCGTCGGCCGGCCTGCTCGTCCTGCTGATCGTCTGGAACTTCCTGTTCTTCTTCCCGCTGTTCTCCGGGCAGACGATCCCGATGGACGACTGGCGCCAGCGGATGTGGTTCAACAGCTGGATCTGAGCCCCACCGACTCGCCCCGCCCCAACCCGGCCCAGCCCATCCCTTCGCAACCAGTACGCAAACCGTACGCATACGGTGTTCGACACGTACCAGAACCGTCACAACTCCCGGGCGTTTCGTCGGCGCACCGAGTCGGCCTGCCTAGGGTGGGGTGTCAGTACCGCGTTAGTCGCCAGACCCTTGGGGGAGCAGCACCATGCGCAAAGGCGCGAAGATCGGCATCATCACCGGCGTGTCCCTCGCCGTGCTCGCAGGCGGCGGCTACGGCGCGTACAGCCTGATGAACGGCTCGGGCGACGGGTCGGGCGAGGCCAAGAAGCCCCGCACGGTGGTCGCCGAACCCCCCTCCGCCGAGCAGGCGGCCAGCGGCGCCAAGGACTTCCTGGCGGCGTGGGCGGCCGGCGACCTGGCGAAGGCCGCCTCGCTGACCGACAGCCCGGAGGCCGCCACCGCCGCGCTGACCGCCTTCAAGGACCAGGTCAAGCCGAGCGCGCTCACCCTGGCCCCGTCCGGCCCGGCCACCCCGCAGGCCTTCGCCTCGGCCACCGGCACCCCCACCCCGGCCAAGCCGTCCGGCGCGCCCTCCGCGTCGGCGACCCCCTCGGCCACCGGCACGCCGGGCGCGAGCGACTCGCCGTCCGCCGCCGCCACCCCCGCTCCCGCGGGCGTGCTGATGGGCTTCAAGGCGCGCGCCGAGTTCGAGGGCACCGCCCGGGTCTGGGACTACGGCGGCTTCCTGAGCGTCGTGAAGATGAGCGACAACACCCCGGCCGTGCACTGGGCGCCGAGCGTGATCCACCCGCACCTGTCCGGGAACGAGACGATCGCCACCCAGCAGGTCTTCGCCCCGCTGGGCGCCACCGTGGACCGCAACGGCAAGGCGCTGCAGGCCCCCTCGCTCACCGCGTCGCTGGCGGCCCTTCAGGACAACGCCCGCAAGCTGCTGCCGCCGGACCCGAACAAGGACCAGGACGCGGGCAGCGCGGTCGTCATCACCGACCCGTCCGGCAAGACCGGCCCGGACAAGCTGTTCACGATCGTCGAGCCCAAGCCGGCCAAGCCGTTCAAGGTGACGATCGACAACGCGATCCAGGCCGCGGCCGAGAAGGCGATGACGGACCTCGGCGGCAAGCCGGGCTCCATCATCGCGATCGAGCCGAGCACCGGCCAGGTGCTGGCCTTCGCCAACTCCCCGTCCACCGGCCAGAACCGGGCGTTCAACGGCCAGCTCGCGCCCGGCTCGACGATGAAGATCGTCACCTCGACGGCCCTGCTGGAGGCCGGGATCAACCCGGACTCGACGGTGGCCTGCCCGGAGAAGAGCAGCAACCCGGTGGCGATCCCGAACGACTTCCCGGGCGCCTTCCCGAACAACACCCTCCAGGACGACTTCAAGGTGTCCTGCAACACGGCGTTCATCAACCAGGGCCTGACCAGCCTGAAGCCCGAGTCGCTCGCCGCAACCGCCAAGGACGTCTACGGCATCGGCCTGGAGTGGAAGACCGGCCTGCCGAACTTCGACGGCAAGATCCCGCCGACCCCGGGCAGCAAGGACGAGCAGGCGATGAACTACATCGGCCAGGGCAAGGTCCAGATGAACCCGCTGGCGATCGCCTCGATCACCGCGACCGTCCAGAGCGGCGCGTTCAAGCAGCCGATCCTGGTCGCCGGCCTGCCGCAGCAGCCGGCCGCCCGCCAGATCTCGCCGGACGTCGCCGGCAAGCTGCGCGCGATGATGAACGCCACCGCCACCGGCGGCACGGCCCAGGCCGTGATGGCCGGGATCACCGACAACGCGGGCGCCAAGACCGGCTCCGCCGAGGTCGCCGGCGCGGCCACCACCAACAGCTGGTTCACCGCCTACCGCGGCAACATCGCGGTCGCGGCCGAGGTGCAGGGCGGCGGCCACGGCGTCGACGCATCCGACACGGGGATAGGATTCGCCTTCTCTGCCATGCGCCTGCTCCTCTTGAGGCCAGGTGCCAGCCGGCCGCCTGACTCCCGCGGCTGG
>NZ_JBFBDY010000156.1:0-13717 GCF_040683475.1 Kitasatospora sp. NPDC093558
ATCCAGGCGTCCAGCAGGCCGGCCGCCTCCAGGGCCGCCTCGATGCCGGCTTGGTCGGCGGGCGGCACTTCCGGCCGGAACGCCAGCAGGCGCCACAGTGGTGCGCCCGGCCGTGGCGACCGGGCGGCGGTGCGGGTGCGGGGCGGCACCGGCGGCAGATCGGCGGCGGTCGCGGTGCGTTCCAGTTCCTCGGCGAAGCGGTCGCGCCGGGCGCGGGCGGCGTCCCGGTCGGCCCGGGCGGTCGTCTCCTCGACGGTGATGGCGCTGTCCGCCGCGCGGGCGGCGGCCTCGACCAGCGCGAGGACGTCGGTCTCGACGGCGGCGCGGGAGGCGAGCTCCTCGGCGTCATCGACGCGCAGTTCGGTGCAGTCCGACGTCGCCCACCGGCGCAGCAGGTCGGCGTGCGCGTCGACGGCGGTCTCGTAGGCGCGGGCGTTCCCGTCGCGGCGGGCGGTCGCCTCGGCCAGGCGCTCGCGCGCCGTGTCGAGGTGGTGCTCCGCCGTCGTCCGGTCCGCGACGGACCGCTCGTGGTGTTCGACGGCGGCGCGGACCCTGGTGATCTGGCCGTGCCGCGAGGCGACCGCGCCACGCAGCAGGCGGCGTGCCGTGCGCCCTTGCTCCCCCGTGTCCCCGGACGTGCCCGGTGGGGTGTCGAGCACCGTCTGCACCTCGGTGCAGAGGGACTCCATGGCTGCTCGCCGCGCCGCGCCCCGGGTGTCCTCCCGGGCGGCGCGGGTGTGCTCGGCCAGCTGCTCGGAGCGCAGCCGCGCGTCGTCGGCGCGCCCGGCGTCCTCGTCGGCCGTGTGGGCCTTCCGGTCGGCGGCGGCGCGGAGGCGGTCGGCCGTCCCGGCGGCCTGGTCGGCCCTGCGGCGGAGCTGGTCGAGTTCCTGGCCTTGCCGGTAGACCTCGGAGTCGAGCAGCCCCTCGATGGCGCCGTCGATCTCCTGTCGCCGGTGTTCGAGCTCCTCCTTCGCCGCCCTGCTCTCGTCGCGCCGGCGCAGGGCTTCGGCATGCTCCTCCTCGCTCTGCCGGGCGATGCGGGTGAGGTTGTCCATCTCGGTCGTCGCCGAGACGAGCGCCGCGGCCCCGGCGCGCAGGACACGCTGGGCGTAGCCGCGTTGCTGGTTCGCGACGGCGGTGGCCGCGGCCACTTCGTCGTCCAGGGTCTTCAGGTGCTCGCGCTGGCGGTCGAGGCGTTCGAAGCCCTCGGCGAGTTCGGTGATCTCGCCCTGGCCGAGCGGGGGCAGGGCCCGGGAGAGCAGGGAGGACAGCAGCGAGGGGTCCAGGCGCTCGGAGAGCTTGGGGGTGCGGAGTTGGAGCAGGGCGGTGATCAGGGCGTCGTAGCGTTGCTCGCTCAGCCCGGGGAACAGCGTGCTGCGGACCGTGTTGCGGTAGTCGGCCGGTGATCCGTGCAGCTCGCCCCGGCCTTGCAGGGCTTCGGCGAGGGCCGCGCGGGTGAGCGGCTGGCCCGCGTCGTTGACCAGGGCGAGGCCCCCGGGGCGGTCGATCGGTGCGCCGGTGGTGAAGTAGTCGGCGGTGACGTTGGTGGTGTGCACGCTGGCCTGGAGTCTGGCGCCGCAGGTGAAGTGGACGGGATCGCCGTCGTCGCGGACGAACTCCAGCCAGACGTACCCGACGCGGGTCTTGCCCGAGGTGCCCTCGCCCATCAGGTTCCAGTGCATGGTGCGCTCGGAGCCGCCGAAGGTGGACAGCCGGTTGGGGCGCAGGCTGGCGTCGAGCAGGAACGGCAGGAGCACCTCCAGCGCCTTGGACTTGCCGGTGCCGTTCTGCCCCCGCAGGAGCAGCCGGCCCTCGTGGAAGGTGAAGGTCTCGTCGTAGTAGCGCCAGACGTTGAGGATGCCCGCCCTGGCGGGCTGCCAGCGCGCCCCTGCCGCCGCCGCGCGAGGGGCGGGGGACTGCGGAACTTCCGTGACGGTCATCGGAGTTGCTCTCTGGTTCAGTTTGCGGGGAGGTCGGCGACAGTGGTCCGGTACCGGAACGCTGCGGGGCGGGGGACGGTGCGGTCGCCGATCCGTCGGGCCAGGCCGAAGTCCCTCAGGACGCGCACCGCATCGGCGGCGAGGCGCTGGGCTCCGTCCTCCGACTGGTAGCTCTTCGCCCACTGCGGGAAGCGCCGCAGGAGTTCGTCCGCCTCGGCCGTGAGCTGTTCCGGTGTCAGCCCGCCCGGGGCGGCCGTCAGCGGTTCCAGCAGGAGCAGGGCGGCCACCCGGGCCGTCGCGGAATCGTCCGGGAAGCGGCTGTCGGTGGCGATCCCGTCCGGGTCGACCAGCAGCAGTCCGTCGGCCCGTTCCTCCAGGACGAAACCGGCCTGCTCGGCGGCGCGCCGGACGATCTGGCGGCCGGTCGGCGAGGTGAGGTAGGCCAGTTCGTCGGCGGAGAGCTCGTCGTGGTGGAGGACGGGATCGTCGAAGAGCCGGCGCAGCAGCGAGTGCCGCAGCCGGAGGTTGCGTTGTGCGTCGGAGGCGTCGGCACCGCCGTACCGGCTCTCGCGCACGGTGCCGCGCAGGAGTTCCTCGTACCGCAGCGGTATCTCCTCCGCCGGTACGGCCAGCCGGGACGGCCCGACGGGCGCGGCGAGCAGCCGCATCAGCACGGTGGCGTCCACGCGGTAGAGCACCTTGGCCTGCGCCGAGTCGGCGAAGCTCTCGGTGACACCGTCCACGATGAGGAGCGCGCCGTAGGACTCCAGCAGCTTGAGGACGTCGACGAAGGCCATCCGCTCGGGCTTGCTCGCCGTGTCGAAGGGCGGCAGTGCCTCGTCGGTGGCACAGGCCTGGACGACGCGGTCGGCGAGGAGGCCGACCGTCGTCACCGGGACGGGGAGCAGCTCGGCGGCGACGACGCACAGCAGGATGTAGCGGCGGCGGTCGAACGGCGCCCTGCCGGAGCGCAGCCGGCGAGCGGGGCGCGAGCCGTCCGGGATGGCCCGGATCTTGAACAACCGCGCGTACCCCAGGCGCGGCTCCACCACCAGCTGCCAGCCGCAGTGGTAGTCGAACCACTTCGTCAACGGGTCCTGGCGGCGGCGGATCAGCTCGAAGGCCGGCGGGTCGCCGCGCTCGGTGACCAGCGGCCGGCCGAGCAGCAGTCTGACGCCCCGGGCGACGTCCTGCCGCTCGGCCAGGACCAGTTGGTTCGCGAGGGTGCTCATCGCGTCTCCCGTCCGGCGGGCTGCCGGGTGCTGCCCGGGCTGCGGATCTCCACCAGATAGTCGGGCCCCTCCAGTCTCCCCCGGGGCGTCCGCAGGACGGCGCGTCCGCCACCGGGCGACGGCCGGAGGACGACCTCGACGCGGCCGTCCGACGTGACCGCCCGGCGTGCTCCGCTGCCGTCCGGCCGGACGACCAGTGCCCGGCCGAGAAGGTCGAGCAGTCGCTCGAAGACCGCGTGGTCCAGTGTGCCGAAGCCGGAGAGCCGTACCGGGCCGTCCGTGCCCAGGACGTCCCAGGCCGCTTCGAGTTCGGCCCGCTCCTTCCGGGCCCGCTCGGCCCGGGCCGCCTTGATGCCGCCGACGTCGCGCACCTTGCCGGTGCGCGTGAACCGCTCGGTGCGACCGCTGGTGCGCAGCAGGGCCGAGACCTCCACCGGCGGGGCCTGCGCCCAGGTACCCGACGAGGGCACCAACTCCGGGTCCGGGTGGGCGAGATGGGCGTGGCGGGCCGGCCCGAGCCCGAAGGCGGCCGACCACAGGCGGTGCAGGTCGTCCTCGCCGGGCGCCGCGGCGAACCAGCGGGCCAGTTCCCGGAAGTCCTGGACGGCGCTGGACGAGCGGCGCCGTGACTCGGTGATCCGGTCGAGGACCTGGAGGAGCGTCACGATCGCGCGACGCGCGACGTCGTGCAGCTGTTCCACCCGGGGCCGTGACCCGTCCGCCGGCCGGAACCAGGCCCGGAGGCCCTCCCAGCGCGCCCGGCGCCGCTCCAGCCAGGTCGGCGCGGGATCGCCGTCGGCGACCGGCGGCCACTCGGCGCCCCGCAGGGCCCGAGCGTGCAGCAGGCTCACCCCACGCTCCTCCACCCGCTCCACGGCGGTGGCAACCGTCTGACCTCGCTGGTCGAGGTTGACGAGGAACTCCTGGAGGTAGGCCACCGTCGCGGCCTTCACTTCGCGGAAGGTCGCCAGGTCCGCACCTTCGGCGCGCAGCAGGCGCTGCAACTCGCCGTTGAACGCCTTGGTGTTGGCCAGCAGCGCCTCCAGGTGGCCCTCCAGCTCCTGCAGCGTGGTGAAGACCCGGCGGTCCGAGGACGCGGAGTGCCCCAGCAGGACGTACAGCTCGTCGAGCCGGTCCGCGATCGCCTCCAGCACCGCGGTCTGGAGTGCCCCCGTCGAGGCGAGCACGGACAGGGCGTGCTCGACCCCGGCGAACGCGGCCTCGCCGCGCCGGGTCAGCGAGTACTGGAGGTTGCGGCGCTCGTACTCCTCGGCGGTGCGGTAGTTCTCCGCGTGGTTCTGGACGACGTCCAGCAGCTGCCACTCCCTGAGCTTCCGCAGCGCTTCCTGGAGATCGTCGTCGTGCACCGCGTCGAGCCAACCGACCGTCCGCAGACGGGTGCGGACGTCGTCCAGCCCGAGCGCGGTCTCCAACCGTTCGTTGGCCGCGCCGAAGGCCTGGAGGATCGCACCGTAGAGCTCGGCCTTCTCCCCCGTCGTGAACCGGAACATCTCCGGCGGCACCCTGCGCACCTGCTGCCTTCCCCCTCCGTCGGGTACCACAGTACGCGGACGCACCGACACCCTGTCGTGCACGAGGTCGAGGTCCCGGGCCCCGGCCGCGTTGGCTGTCAGAAGCCGGAGAGCGCGTCCAGCAGGTCCTGGAGCAGGGCATCGTCGATCGGCGTGCGATGGGCGAGCTTGTTGCGTGCCCGCCGGAGCGTACGCAGCCGGCCGAACTGCTCATCGGTCAGGGTGATGTCCCGGTGCACCGCCGCGTCGTAGAGCTCGCCGAGTTCCATGGACGCCGGATCCGCCGAGGAGCCGTTGGCGTCGCGCAGGGACTGCCGGACGTAGGTGTTGACCAGTCGGGTGACGCCGCGCACCGCTATGCGCGGAAGCAGTTCGACGAAGCCGACGCGGGCGTCGTCGATGAGGGGCAGGAGGACGCGGTTCTGCGCCTGCCAGACCAGCTTGTCGAGTTCCGTGCCACCGGAGCGGGGCGTATGGCGGATCTGCCCCTCCCAGCTGTCGACCAGGCCTGCCGACCACGCCTCGCGCAAGCCGTTCTCGGGGAGCGGCGCGTACGCCGCACCGGGCGTGCCCCGCCCCTGGGAGCCCTGCGCTACGGCGTCGTCCGCGAGGCAGCACTCGCGCAAGGCGGAAGCCAGGTCACCGGTCCTGCCGCTCCAGACCTTTGCCAGCTCCACCGCCAGTCCCAGATCGGGCCCGGCCGTCTGGACCACGGTCTCGCGGCGCAGGGCGTGCTGGATCAGCTTGGTCGGCGTCATGCGGTTGTGGGCCTGGCCGAAGCCTGCGTGCGGAATCGCATCGGCGACCACGGTGGCCGTGTCGAGGTGGTTCCAAACCCCCCACCACCAGTGCGGCCGTGACACCGTTCCGTCGAGGAGCCCCATGGTGTCCGCCTCCAGGTCCTGAAGGCGGGAGGCCACCAGCAGCCGTGGACGATCGCTCGGTTCGAGGCCGGCCTCCTTCACGGCGGCTTGGAAGCGGCGCAGCAGCCGGGAGAGCACGTGCGGGCCCGCCTCGGTCCAGGCACGGATGACGAGCACGGGCGCACGGCCGTCCGCGTTGCCAACCAGTTCGGTGACCAGGTCCCCGTCCAGGCCGAGACTGCGAGCCAGGCGCGCGGGGACGTCGAGGTCCGAGCCGTCGGCGAACCGGGCGTCGACGGCAGGTGCGAGCGGTGGGCCCTCGGACGTCCGGATACCCCCACCGCCGAAGACTCCGAAGGGATCCCAGCCTGCGAAGCCGTCGTCGACATCGGGGGCGTCCTCGAAGCGGTGGCCGACCGACTCGCCCCCGATGCCGAGCGGCTCTCGAGAACCCCGTGCCTCCGGCAATGCCGCGACCGGAGCCGGGCGAGCAGCCGTCTCCTTGCCGGGAACGTCCACGACGTCGTCCAGGCCGTGGATCACCTCCTCCACGGCTCGGTCCGCACGGCCCGAGTCCACCTCGGCGTCCGGAAACAGCCAGACGCAGGTCAGCCCGGCGCGCAGGTCGGCAAGCACCCCGGCGCAGTGGCGTCGTGCGCCCGGAAGGTACCGGACCGCCTCCGCGGACAGTGCGCCGTCCGGATCGATGAGATCCGTCACGCCGCCCCGCCCTGCGCGCTCGCCACGGTCTTGAGCGCGCGGAAGGTGACGCTGTCCACGGTGAGGACCTCGCCGTCGTCGTCGAGGATCCCGAGCGCCTCCAGATCCGCCAGCAGCGCCTCGGCCTCGTCCAAGTCGTCGTCGAGCACGACGGCCAGGTCGTGGGGAATGGCGTGGGCCCTGCCCTGCCGGTGCTCCTCCAGGCTGAACATGTCGGCCCAGCCGGCCATCTGCTCGACACGGCGGTCGGAGAGACCGGCCCGCTGCAGGTGGTTGCGGGCGAAGTCGAGGTCGTCGGTCCGGGCCCGCACCATGTCGAGGAGCTTCTCCCGGGGGGCGCCCTGAAGGTACTGGGCGATGGCGTACTCGACGAAGGCGGGCCAGCCCCCGGTCACCTCGATCAGGTTGCGGCGCTCCTGGACCGAGACGAACGGCTGCTCCGGCCACGCTCGCAGACTGGTCGCGTTCCAGCGCTGCGGCTGCGTCCGGAACACCTCCGGGAAGTCGGGGCCGAGCGCGGTCAACGGGTCGACGACGGCCATCGCGCGCCGGCGCGGGATCTCCTTGCCGTCCTCCTCCGGCGTCGAAGAGTACGTGGCGAGTCGGTCGACGGCGGCCCGCAGGTCCGCCGCGGGAACGCCCCGCAGATCGACGAAGAGCAGGTGCGGCGAGCTCTCCCGGGCCCTCCTGGTGACCGTCTGGGGCAGCTCCGCGGGCGCCACGGGCACGACCTGACACTCCCTTCCGACGTGCTGCTCCGCGGCCTTGGCCAGGGAATCGGCACCGAGCGCGGCCGAGGCCGTGATCACCGCAGTGCGCCAGGACAGCGCCTCGTGCCACTGCTCGTCCGTCAACGGACTCATCCGCATGATCCGTCGGCGGTCGACGACGATCGACCGGCGGGCGACACGGGGGTTGTAGTCGTAGTTCTGGGTGAACTCGCTGGTGCGCAGCTCCGCTTTGAGCTCGTCGCGGGTGCCGAGCATGTTGACGAGGTTCGGGCTGCGCATGACGAAGCTGTTGCTCCGCCCCGGGAGCGGGAGGACCAGTCCGAGGCCCTCCATCTCCACCAGGTCGGTCCGGACCCCGTCCACGCCGTTCTGCTCCGGGAATCCGTCCGGCCACACCCGGTGCGCCTCCTCCTGCAGTTCCTGGGGCGTGTAGCCGCGGGCGTAGCCGTCCGTGAGGCTGCGCAGCGCAAGGATCAGGGTCAGGACCCGGTACCGGTCCTCCAGGTCGATGGTCAGGCGGAGGCGGTCGCGGATCTT
This sequence comes from Kitasatospora sp. NPDC093558, assembly GCF_040683475.1. Taxonomy (NCBI): domain Bacteria; kingdom Bacillati; phylum Actinomycetota; class Actinomycetes; order Kitasatosporales; family Streptomycetaceae; genus Kitasatospora; species Kitasatospora sp. NPDC093558. Next base: position 7,556 of record NZ_JBFBDY010000156.1, read on the forward strand.
GTCCCGGATGCCTCCGGAGGCGACGACCTTCTGCACATCGGCGTTGGTGATCCGGGGGCGCCCGCCCTCCGCGGACAGGGAGCGGCCCTGCATCTCCTCGACCAGACCCTCGCAGACGATCTGGACGAGGTTGGCCTGGTTGTTGGTCAGCGCCAGGATGCTCCAGACCAGATCGGGGTTCTCGAAGAACAGCCCGACCGCGGCCAGCGGTTCGATGACCAGGTCGATCGCGGCCTTCGCGCGCAGCGGACCGACCAGGATCGGCTCGCCGCCGTGCCCGGTGATGGAGTTGGTGAGCCGGTTGTAGCGCTGCACCTGGTGCAGACCCGCGAACACGATCTTGAACCGGCGCTCGGTGTCGGCCATCAGCTTCATCAGGCCGGTGAGCGTCCGGAAGGTCGACTGCGCCCCCGCCGTCTCGACCGGCCGGGCATCCGCGTTGAGGAACGCGTCCGCCTCGTCGGCGAGGAAGAGGATGCGGCGCTCCTCGCTCTCGCTCAGCCACTGCTGGACCCCGTCGCCGACGGCGGTGGCGGTCGCGTGCTCCGAGACGCTGCGGTCGAGCACTCCGGCGTCCTGCAACTGCTGGGCCAGCACGCTCCAGATCTCCTGCGGGAGCCGACTGAGCCCGATCTCGGCGAACCGCAGGTCCGTGTAGACCGCGACCTGGTTGCCGCCGTGCCCCGACCCGAAGCTGTCGGCCACCTGCCGGAGCAGCGAGGACTTGCCCAACTGCCGCCCGCCGTAGAGGAAGAGGCCGCCCTCGCGGGCCATGATCGTACTCTTCTCGTCATCGCGGCCCTTGAACACCTCGGCGGCGACCTGACCGGCCTGGAAGGGCTCGTACGGCCGGTACGCCGCCCACGGCAGCGTCACCCGCTGCACCGCCCGGAAGGAGCGGACCTCGCCTGCGGCGATCCAGCCGAACACGGCCGGGTCGACGACGATCGCCTGCTGCGGCTTCTGGTGGGAGGCCTGGGCGAGACGCCGGCGTCCGCTGATGCCGAGCGGCTGCAGGTAGAGGATGATGTTGGCCCCGAGCGCGGACTCGGGCAGGTGGCGCAGCAGGGCGTCGGGGCCGAGTTCCTCGGTGCCGACGATGAGGACCCGATAACTGCCCCTGGCCCTGGAGCCGATCCGGGACACGTAGCCCGGGACGTTGTCGCTGATGTCGGCAGTGATCGAGAGCGTCATCACCTGCCAGTCCTTGCGGTCCTGGTCCACCAGCCGGACCGGGCCCTTGACGCTCAGGCCGAGCATTCGCAGCACGCTGGGGACGTGCTTCTGGAAGGAGTTGCGGCGCTCGCTCAGCCGCCCGAGCGCCTCCCAGGCCTCCAGGGCGACCGTGACCGCGTCGGTCTCCGCCTCACCGGAGCGCCCACGGGCGTAGTGGTCGAACCACCAGCGCGCGCCGACTCCGGCGCTGCCGGCCCTGGGCGACTCCGGGTGACGTACCCCCTCCAGGAAGGCGGCCAGCTCGATGCCGGTCTCGGCGACCTGCTCCGGGATGCGGTCGCCCTTGCGGGCGAAGGAGAGCAGTTCCTCGGCGGTGGCGACGTCGCCACGGTCGATCAGAGCGCCGATCCGGGCGAGGTCCGCCTCGTCGAGGTTCAGGTCGACGAGTTGCTCGCGAAGTTGGTCCGTCTTCTCGGACATCCTGTCGTGGAGTTGGGCGACGACGCCCTGCACCCGCTCCAACAGACGACGGAACTGCAGACTCCGTTCCGCGGTCTTGAGGTCGAGGAGCCGGGCCGCCAGATGGCTCTCCTGCTCGGGGGTGAGCAGGTTCTGCAGGCGGACCTGCGCGAAGAGGTCATCGGCCTGACGCAGGGTCGAGTCGGCCTTGAGACGCCACTGGGCCTCGGCGTCACCGAGCCGGCGTCGCCACACGTCCAGCTGGTTCGCCTCGACTGCGGAGACGGCGCCCGGCCGTCCGGCTGCCGCGAGGTCGACGAGTCGCCCGGCGATGTGCAGGTCACCGCGGTCGAGGTGGGCGGTGAACGCCTTGCCCGGGTCGAGCGGGTTCAGGAGCTCCAGCAGGGCGTCCAGGGCGTCCGGTGCGGCGAGGTCCGGCACGTCCTGGCCGTCGGCCGCCGTGGTCCAGGCCAGACGCGGCAGGACAAGCAGCGCGTCGGTACCTGGGAGGCCGGGCAGGGCCCTCGGGACACCCCGGGAGCCTTCGCTGCCGATCCAGTCGAGCAGCAGCCGGACCGCTTCGCCGCCGGGCCCCGGCAGCAGTGCCGCCTGCCGCGCCGCACGGACCGCGGCGACCAGCTCGCTCCCCAGTCGCCGGCTGTCGCCACGCGGTGGCATCTCGGCGACCTGAACCGCCTCGCGCAGCAGCGCCGTCACCTCCCCGATGCGCCCCCTCAGCTGGTCCAGGGCCGTCGCGATGATCTTGGTCTTCCGCTGGTTCGGCGAACTGACGCGGCGCGTCGTCTCCTTGATGATCCGATCGATCGCGTCGTCTTCCCCGTACGTACCCTCCAGGTCCTGACGAAGCTGGTCGGACGTGGCGCCGCCCACCGACCATGCCGCGATCAGGTTGAGGGTGTGCCCGAGCTCCGCATCATCCTTGAGCAGGGTCTGGAGCACCCGGGACGCGAGCTGGTAGGCCGTCTTGCTGGTCCCCAGACGAGCCTTGAGGGCCGCCGCACGGTCACGCAGATCGGCCGGGTCGACGGTGTCCTCCGGCCCGAGCCGGGCCTCGTCGCCCGGCTGGACCGAGACCCCCCTGCGGATTTCCAGTGCCAGCGTCCGGAAGAGCTCGTTCCAGACCTCGGGCAAGCCGGGGAGCTGTGCGAAGTCGTTGACGATCGGTAGCGCCCAGCCCGCCTGCAGTCCGCTGCGCACCGCGGCGGCCAGGGCGATGAGGTAGCCGTCCCGGTCCTCTGCGGTCGGCAGCGCCTTGTCCTCGACGCTGATCTGCAGGGTCATCGCCGCCTGCTGCCCGGGGGCCAGCCCGAACGCCGACGTGGCGAAGGCCAGGGACTGGCACCGCTCCTGACGCTCCCGGGCAGCCCGGGTCAGCCAGTACGCCTCGGCCAGCCTGCCCTCGGCGATCATCCGCTCGACCGGGGAGGAGTCGTCGCCGGTCCGCGTCCAGACGTCGGTCGGTTCGACGGCCGCTGATGCCTCGACCACCTCGGCGGCCTTCGGCTCGGCTTCGATCGACACCTGCTTCGGGATGCCGAGCGGGTGGACGGCCCGAGCTTCCGCCGACTGCCCCGACGCGCCGATCGGTTGGTTGACCCCGGAGGCGGCGGCGGTGGTGGCGGTCCTGGTGCGGCCGCTCGGCTCGTCCGCGGTCCGCGAGGCCGCAGCCGGCCCCGCCGGCGCGGGGGCCGCGTTAGCGAGCGCCGGCTCGGGTTCGGTCGCGCTCTCGCCTGCCGCGGGCTGCGCCTGTGCGGTTCCCGGGTCTGCCTGCTCCCCCTCGGAAACCGGCGGGTCGAGGGTGTCGGTGAGCTGCTCGGACGCCTCGAAAGCGGCCACCGGCGGCCGCGCTTCGCCCTCGGCCGCGGCGGGAACGGCACCTGCTCCCGCCGGCGAGGGCAGTTCCTCGCCGGCGGCGCCGCCCGTCGTCTCCGACTCGGCAGACTCCTCCGGACGGGTGCCGTCGACCGGGCGGGGCACGAGCCGCTGTCCGCCGATCGACCGCAGCTCCCGGAGCCGGGCGTCAATGGCGTCAACCTCCACCTGCAGCGCGATCAGCACGCCCGGATAGCTCACCTCGCCCAACATGGCAACGAGCCTCCCGCGCTCGGCCACTGCCGCCGCGATCTCCTCGTCGGCCCTCGCCGAGCGGACGTCCGCCAGGATCCGGTCGAGGTCATCATGGGTCTGCGTAGCCACCCACTCGACGTCGGTGCCGAGTCCGAGCGCCAACTCGGCCATGGCCGCCCGCTGACCGAACCAGGCGTCCACTGCTGTGGACAGGTCGGCGTCCCGCCGCCCCACACCTCTGCGGACATCCACCGCCAGGCTCTCCAGCCGCCCAGCCAGTACCTCCCCCTCCCTGCGCAGGCGGTGCGCAGCAGCTTCGAGCTGCTCTGGCAGGTCGTCAGGCACCGAGTTCTCCCTGTCTGCGGCTTCGGATCGCGTGCTGTGCGGGTCGTCGCACCGGGCCTCCTGCGAGGCCGTGCCGGACGCGCGTGCCTCCACTCTGCTCGCGCGTCGGGGGCGTTTCGGCTCGGGCCAATCCGCCGGAGTGGCAGCGGCCTTCCACAGGGTGTCCCACTGCTCCAGGACATGACTGCGCTCGGGCACGTCCTCGTCGCCCAGCGGATACCAGTGGAGGGCGAGGCAGGCGAGCGCCGGCGGCAGGCTCGTCAACGCCACCCGCATGCACTCGGCGTCCGCGCCCCGCAGGCCCTGCTTCGCGAACCCCTGCTGACGGGCCATCCGGTCGGCTACTTCGCGCCCGACTTCGGCGATGCGCAGGAGCAGGTCCGCGGGAGCCTTCGCGACCCAGGAACGCATACCCGCGGCACTCGCGCGGGCCTGCCGGGTCGGTTCGCCCTTGTATCCGAAGGGGCGGCCGTGCACGACGGCGATGAAGGCGAGCAGGTGCTGAAGGGCGTCCGGCGGCTGACTGGAGAGCCAACGGCGGAGTTCGGGAGCTGGCGGCACGGCGCCCATCCTCACACGGTCCCGAGGCCATCCGCAGGGGAATCGGCCAGTACAGCGGTGCATCTCGGCTTTCAAACCCATGAATTGACGAGACGTCATGCACACGCATGGGCAGTGGGTCGGCCGGACACCGGAGGAGCGGAGTCCGGCGAATCGGAGTTCACCGGACGCGACTGAGAACTGGTTGACCTGACCCGGGCTCGATGACCGTAAGGCTGCGGGCCGCGCCCCATAAGCGCTTCTTCGGATTCCTGAATCCCCGCTTCTGAATCCCTCATCGTGCGTAACATTGCACTCACTCTGTGAAATTTCACAGCCTGAAGGATATTTCCCGACGGATAACGATGCGATAACAGTGGACTAGACCGGTCACGCTGGATCTCACCAAATCGCCCTCATGAAGCACCTGTTGACCAGCGACTCTCGCCACCTACGCGCGTAGCCCTCAAGTCTCCCGGACTTCGCCGTTCCGGTTCGGACGTGGCTCTGCCAGACTCCCCCGCATTCGGATTCACCTCACGGGGAGTGAGATCTGACGCATGCACAAACACCGTAGGAAATCACGCCGGTTGGCCGTGGCGGCGATCGCCGCCGTGCTGGCCGGCGCGGCCGCGCTGGGTATCGGCGCCATAGCCCAGGCGGGCCTGGTCAAGGGAACCGTCATCGGGGGACAGGGGAACCACAGCACACTCAACGAGCGTGTGCTTCCCACACTCTCGGGCCGGATCTCCGGCCAGGCCGCACCGGGCGACCGCATCCCGATGATCTGCCGCACCACGGGCGACACCGTCGAGGACGACAACCGCTGGATCTGGTCCGGCGCCTACTACATCGCCGACGCCTTCATCAGCGAGGACACCGGGAACCTGCCGCTCTGCACTTCCACCCGGCCCACCAGTTGGACGGCACTCGACATCACCATGCAGAAGCAGGTCCAGGACCAGTGGTGCTGGGACGCCTCCGGCCTGACCATCGCCACCTACTGGGGCTACCGCCAGTACAACCAGTACGACTTCTGCCGGCTGGCCCAGCAGGGTCGCTGGCTGGACTGCAACGACCGGCCCGCCACGCTGGACGACCTGGCCAACGGCCTGTCCGCCATGGGCTTCCGCAACAGCGGCCACGACCTGAACCGCAACGCCTCGTTCGGCGAGGTCACCAACGAGATAGCCAATGGCCGACCGTTCGCGGTGCGCATCGGCTGGACCTCGGGCGGCGGGCACATGAACGTCATCTACGGCTACGACAGCACCAGCAACATGATCGCGGTGGGCGATCCGTGGCCCAGCACGCAGACGTACACCTGGTGGAACTTCAACACCTACGTCGACAACGGCTCGTTCCAGTGGACCCACTCACGGATCGGCATCCACGCGTGAGGAGACAACCAACGATGAGGACCCCGAAGGTGGTCGCCCTCACCGCCGCCGCACTCGTGGCCGTCGGCGCCGCCACGACGACGGCCACGGCCGACAGCGGGAGCGACGTCCCCGACTACGGCGCCGCGCAGCAGGTGCTGCGCTCCGGCCGGAC
>NZ_JBFBDY010000157.1:0-13686 GCF_040683475.1 Kitasatospora sp. NPDC093558
GGCGCACCGGGGGTGGTGCCGGTGGACGAGCCGCCGGTGCGTCCGCTGCCCGGCGTGGTCTCGCCGCCGCCCTGCGGCGGTGTGGTGGACGGGGTGCCGGACGGCGGGGTGGGGTTGTGGCCCTCGGGGCAGTCGTCGGTCGGCTTGGGCGCGGGGGTCGCGGGAGTTGCGACGTTGCCGCAGTCGTTGCCGAAGGCCGGGTTGCCGACGCCGCCGACGTTCACGGAGTTGCCGCAGGCGTTGACCGGGATGTGCACCGGGGCCTGGACGCTGTTGCCGGAGGCCACGCCGGGCGAGTTGGCGGCGGTGCCGGAGGCCGAGGAGCCCGACGCGGAGGAGCCGCGGGTGGCACCGCCGTTGTCGCTGCTGCCGCTGCCGTGGCCGCCCGCGTCGCCGCCCGGGTGCCCGCTCGCGTTGGCGCAGTGGTTCCCGTAGGACGGGTTGAGCGCGCCGATCACGTCGACGGTGTTGCCGCAGGCGTTGATCGGCACCTCGACCGGCACCTGCACCGAGTTGCCCGAGGCTACGCCCGGCGAACCGGCCGCGCCCCCCTGCGCCTCGGCGCCCGCGTAGGCGTAGCCGGCGGTCGAGGCCAGGACACTGCCGGTGGCCACGGCCGTGAGGATCCCCTTCTTGGCTACATTCCTCATGTATTCCCCTGACGTATGACGGATCCGTATGACATATCGAGACGACCTGACGACCTTCGGAATGTCCGAACCTCTGCATGTCCGAAAGTCGGACTTTCCGAATGTCCGGACATCGAGCAAGGTCTTCGACTGCACAGGAGTAAACGAGGCAGTCACGGCGGGGTTGGGCCGAACGCATCAGCTTCACCCGATCGAGTGGACGTGTCCGCTTGCCGTATCCGGTGGACGCCTTGCCGTATCCGGCGAGCGTCCTGCCGTATCCGGCGAGCGTCCTGCCGTGTCCGGCGGGCGTCCGGCCGGCTCCTGAAACGCGAGAACCCCCGGCGGCGGGGAGTCCCGCCGCCGGGGGCCAAGCTTCTGGGCCTTAGAAGTTGGCGCAGTGGTTGCCGAACGCCGGGTTCAGGACGCCGATCACGCTGACGGTGTTGCCGCAGGCGTTGACCGGGACGTGGACCGGGATCTGCACCAGGTTGCCGGAGACCACACCCGGCGAGGCGACCGCAGCACCCTCGGCCGCCGCACCGCCGTGGGCGGACGCGACACCGGCGGCGGCGAGGACCAGCCCACCGGTGGCAGCGGCGACGGCGGCGATCTTCTTGACCTTCATCATTCCTCCTGTATGGACAACGCAACCCGTTCGGCGGGCTGCACAGGGATGAACGAGGGTGTGGCAAACGGGGTACGGAACAGATTTGCCATTCACCCGCAACGGTGAGGTGTCGCACACATGACCATCGCCGAATTCCTTGCAGGATCGTTTCTGTCGATCTCCCTGACCGGGTCCCAAATCATTAGCTCCGACAATGCGGACGGCCCGCCCCCGGATCCCCGGGGACGGGCCGTCGCGACTCCCGTTCCGCGCTCAGCAGGCGTCGATGAACCGGTCCAGCACGCGGACGCCGAACTTCAGGCCGTCCACCGGCACGCGCTCGTCCACGCCGTGGAACATCCCGGCGAAGTCCAGCTCCGGCGGCAGCTGCAGCGGCGCGAAGCCGAAGCAGCGGATCCCGAGGTCCTGGAACGACTTGGCGTCCGTCCCGCCCGACAGGCAGTACGGCACCGCGCGGGCGATCGGGTCCTCCGCGCGCAGCGCCGTCTGCATCGCCTCGACCAGCGCGCCGTCGAAGCTCGTCTCGATCGCCTTGTCCGAGTGCAGGCTCTCGCGCTTGACGCGCGGGCCCAGCACGCTGTCGAGCTCGGCGAGGAACTCCTCCTCGTAGCCGGGCAGGAAGCGCCCGTCCACGTGCGCGCTGGCCTGGCCCGGGATGACGTTCACCTTGTAGCCGGCGCCGAGCATGGTCGGCTGGGCGGTGTTGCGCAGCGTGGTGCCGATCATCTTGGCGATGCCGCCGAGCACCCGCAGCGTCTCGTCCATGTTCTCCGGGTCGAGCTCGACCCCGAGCGCGTCCGACAGCTCGTCCAGGAAGGCCCGGACGGTCTTGGTGATCCGCAGCGGGAACTTGTGCCGGCCGAGCCGGGCGACCGCCTCGCACAGCTCGGTGATCGCGTTGTCGTCGTTCTCCATCGAGCCGTGGCCGGCGCGGCCCTCGACCGTCAGGCGCATCCAGTGCATGCCCTTCTCGGCGGTCTCCACCAGGTAGAGGCGCACCTGGTCGTTGACCGTGAAGGAGAAGCCGCCGACCTCGCCGATGCCCTCGGTCACGCCCTCGAACAGCTCCGGGTGCTTGTCCACCAGGAACCGCGCGCCGTACGTGCCGCCGGCCTCCTCGTCCGCGACGAAGGCCAGCACCAGGTCGCGCGGGGGCTTGCGGCCGGTGCGCAGCCGGTCGCGGACGACCGCGAGGGTCATCGCGTCCATGTCCTTCATGTCGACCGCGCCGCGGCCCCACACGCAGCCGTCCGCGATCTCGCCGCCGAACGGGTCGTACGTCCAGTCGGCGGCGTTCGCCGGGACGACGTCGGTGTGGCCGTGGATCAGCAGGCCCGGGCGGGAACGGTCCTCGCCCTCGATCCGGACGACGGTCGAGGCCCGCCCCTTGGCCGATTCGAAGATCTGCGGTTCGACGCCGAACTCGGCGAGCTGCTCGGCCACGTACTCGGCCGCCTTCCGCTCGCCCGGCCCGGAGCCGTCGCCGTAGTTGCTGGTGTCGATCCGGATCAGATCGCGACAGATCCCGGCGACCTCCGACTCAGCCGTCACCTTCGGCGTCGCCGACTCGCTCCGCTCGCTCACGGTCACTCCTCGTCTCTGGCCCGCACCGGGGCACCAGCGCGCCACCCCCAGGACCTGCACCCGGGCCGTACGAGCACGTCCGCCCATCCTCCCGCAGCCCCTCACCGGGATCCACCCCCCGCACGGGCCCGAAACCCCCTGGTCACACCCCCGCCACACACCCGCCCTTGCCCGCGCCACCACCCCCGCTCCCCCGTCCGGAGCCGTTTTGGGAACGCAAGCCGATCTTTGCTACAGTTACATCTGTCAGCGCGGCCGACGGAAAAACGGAAGCCGCGAAGACGACACCCCGTCCGGGTGGCGGAATGGCAGACGCGCTAGCTTGAGGTGCTAGTGCCCTTTATCGGGCGTGGGGGTTCAAGTCCCCCCTCGGACACAAACGGCGGGCCAGGAGAGATCCTGGCCCGCTTTTTGCTTTTGGCCCGGGGTTTCGGGGTCGTCCGGAAGGACTGTTCCGGGGCCGGGCGGTATCGGCGTTTGACCGGCGGTCAGCTCACAGGGGCATGACATGGACACCCTTGCTCAACGGAATGGTCTAGTCCACACTGGCCGTCGGCCCGGGAGGGGCGGGGGCAGGCGGACGAGGGGGAGGCCATGGGCGGACGGGACGCGGCGCCGGGGCTTCCGTGGGACGGTCCGGAGGCGGGGGGCGAGACCCTGGGCGCGCAGGTGCAGGGGCACCGGCGGCGGGCGGGGCTGAGCCAGGAGGAGACGGCCGCGCGGGCCTCGATCAGCGCCCGGGCGCTGCGCGACATCGAGCGCGACCGCGTCAACCGGCCGCAGGCCGGGACGCTCCAGCGGCTCGCCGCGGCCCTCGGCCTCAGCGGCGCCGACGTCGACCGGCTGCTGACCGCCGCCCGCGCGCGGCCCGCCAGGAACACCGGCCGGCTGCGGTTCCTGATCCTCGGCCCGCTCGTCGTCCAGCGCGACCAGGCGCCGCTGGCCGTCACCAGCCCGATGCAGCGCCGCCTGCTCGGACTGCTCGCCCTCAAGCACCCCGAACCGGCCACCCAGCAGGAGATCACCGAGACCCTGTGGCCCGCCGGCCCGCCCGGTTCGCGGCAGAGCCTCATCCACACGTACGTCAGCCAGGTCCGCCAGCTGCTCGAACCCGCCGCGCCCCGGGCCGGCGCGAAGCCCGCCGTCGCCCGCACCCCCACCGGCTACCTGCTGGAGGCCGCCTGGAGCCAGCGCGACCTCGGGCACTTCGACGAACTCCTCGCCCGCGCCAAGCGCGCGCTCGCCGGGGCGGACCCGGTCCTCGCGTACGAGTCGCTCACGCGCGCCCTGGAGTGGTGGCGCGGGCCCGTGCTCGCGGACGCCGACCCGGCGCTGCGCAACCACCCGGCCGCCGTCGCCGCCAACGAGCAGCGGATCGAGGCCGTCCTGCTGCACGCCGACGCCGCGCTCGGCCTCGGCCGCCCCGAGGACGCCGTGCGCCGGCTGTGGGAGATGGTGCGGGAGGAGCCGCTGCACGAGGGCCTGCACGCCCGGCTCGTCCTCACCCTGGCCAGCTGCGGCGAACAGGCCGCCGCGCTCAAGGTGTTCACCCGCTTCCGCGACCGGCTCGACGAGGAGCTCGGCATCGCGCCCAGCGAGGAACTGCGCGAGGCGCACCTGCGGGTGCTGCGCCAGCAGTTGCCCCGCGCGCGGCGCACCGGGGCGGACGAGCCGTGGACCCGTACGGCTTCCGGCCCGCTGCCCGCCCCCGCCGTGCGACCGGCCCAACTGCCCGCCGAGGCCGGGGCGTACGTCGGCCGCCGCCGCCAACTGCGGGAGCTGGACGGCCTGGTGGCCGCCGACCCGGCCGCGCGGCAGAGGGTGGTGGCCGTGGTGGGCGCGCCGGGCGTCGGGAAGACGGCGCTCGCGATGCACTGGGCGCACGCGCGGCGCGACCACTTCCCCGACGGCCAGCTGTTCGTCGACCTGCGCGGTCACTCCCCCGTGCCCGCGCTGCGCCCCGGCGACGTCCTGGCCCAGTTCCTCCGCGCCCTCGGCGTGCCGCCCGACCGGATGCCCGCCGACGAGGACGAGGCCGTCGCGACGTACCGCACCCTGCTCGCGGACAAGCGGATGCTGATCGTGCTGGACAACGCCCGCGACCCCGAGCAGGTCCGCCCGCTGATCCCCGGCGCGCAGGGCTGCGGCGTCGTCATCACCAGCCGCACCCGGATGGCCGGGCTGGTCGTCAGCGACGGCGCCCGGCAGCTCGTCCTCGACGTGCTCGGCCCGAGCGACGCCCTGCGGCTGCTCGCGCACACCGCGGGCGCCGAGCGGGTCGCCGACGAGGAGGAGGCGGCGCGGGCGCTGGTCCAGCTGTGCGGCATGCTGCCGCTCGCGATCCGGATCGCCGCCGCCAACCTGCACGCCCGCAACACCGGCATCGCCGCGTACTGCACCGAGCTCGCCGGCGACGACCTGCTCAGCCGACTGCGCGTCGAGGGCGACCGGCACGCGACCATCAAGGCCGCCTTCGACCTCTCCCACCGCGCCCTGCCCGAACCGGCCCGGCGGATGTTCCGGCTGCTCAGCCTGATGCCCGGGGCGGACGTCACCGTCCACGGCGCCGCCGCCCTCGCGGACACCACCTCGGCCGAGGCCGCGCTGCTCATGCACCGGCTGACCTACGCCCACCTCGTGCAGGAGCGCTCGGCCGGCCGGTTCGGCCTGCACGACCTGCTGCGCTCGTACGCCCGCGAGCTCGTCGCCGGCGACGAGGTGCACGGCGCCCGGGAGCGGCTCTTCGAGTGGTACCTGCGCCACGCCGAGGCCGCGGCCCGGCTGCTCGACCCGACCAGGCCGGCGGCCGGGCCGGGACCGGCCGGCGCCACGCTCGTCCCGGACCGCGGCCAGGCCGCCGCCTGGCTCGACGCCGAACGGGACAGCCTGGTCGGCGCCGTCCTGCACGCCGCGCACTCCGGCTTCCCGACCGTCGCCTGGCGGCTCGCCGAGAGCCTGCACGGCTACCTCTCCCGCGGCATGTACACCGCCCAGCGGCTGCGCGTCGCCACCGCGGGGCTCGCCGCCGCCGTCACCGACGGCCGGGTCCGCGCCCAGGCCACCGCGCAGCTGCAACGCGCCGACTGCCACTGGACGCTGGGCAACAACACGCTCGCCGTCACCCTCTTCGGCAAGGCCCTCGACCTCGCCGGGCAGGCCGAGTGGCCGGCCGGACAGGCCATGGCGCTGCGCCGGATCGGCGCCGCCCACCAGGAGAACGGCAGCATGCGCCTGGCCTCCGACTACCTCTCCCGGGCCCGCGAACTGACCGAACGCGCCGGCGGGGCGGGCACCGCCGACGACCTCACCGAGCTCGGCCTGATCTGCTGGAAGCTCGGCCGCCTGCCGGAGGCCGCCGACCACTTCACGCACGCCGCCCGGCTCTTCCGCGACCTCGGCTCCGTGCGCGGCGAGGCGATCGCCCACACCAACCTCGGCATCGCCCACCGCGCCATGGGCCGCTCCCGGGAGGCGATCCGGGTGGCCGGCGCGGCGCTGGCCGTCCACGAGGCCACCGGCAACCGGACCAGCGAGACCGTCGCCCTGAGCTGCCTCTCGCGCGCCCACTCCGACCTCGGCGACCACGACACCGGCCGCCGGCTCGCCGAGACCGCCCTCGCCGCCGCGCGGGCGCTCGGCGACCGGCGGCTGGAGGCGAACGCCGCCTTCGCCCTCGCGATCGCGCTGGAACGGGCCGGGCGGCTGCCCGAGGCCGCCGAGAGCTACCGGCAGGCGCTGCACCTCGCCGAGGTGGTCGACGACCGCTTCCCGCAGGTGTCCGCGCTCGTCGGCCTGGCGACCGTCCAACAGCGGCTCGGCGAACCGCAGTTCGCCCTGATCACCGCGCAGCAGGCGCTCGGCCTGGCCCGCGAGTCGGAGTTCCGGCTGCTGGAGGCCTGCGCGCTCGACGTGCTCGCCCACGTCCGCGTGCTGCTCGGCGACCCGCGCACGGGCGCGGACCTGGCCACCGACGCACTCGCGCTGCACCGGGAGACCGGCCACCGGCCCGGCGAGGCGCGCAGCCACCAGGTGCTCGCCCAGGCGCACGCGGCGCTCGGCGTGCCGGCGGAGGCCCTCGCGCACCGGCGTGCGGCGGAGCGGATCGGCGCGGAGACGGGGACCGGCGCCGTCGACTGACCGCGGGCGGGGTCGCCTGGCGGGGTCGCGTGGCGGAAGGGACCGTCGACCCGCCCCCGGAACAACTGCTCCGGAAGTTGCGGCGACTTCTTCCGGTCGCCCCGCCGACATCCGTCGGTCACACGGATTCGCGGAGCTCAGGCCCCGTACGCGGCCCCCGGCCGACCGGAAGTTCCGTCCGCACGGCCTCTGGTGCGACTACAGCCGGTCCAACAGGCGCCCTCCGTACCGTGATCCGGAACCCCCCACACGACCGCCGCGATCCATGAGGTGACACGTTGCCACAGCTCACGGTCGACTTCGCCGGGCCCCACCCCGCACGGTCGGGCCCCCTCTCGTTCGGTCACGCCAACATCGTCCGTGCGATCGGCATCGACGACGACCCCACGCGCCTGAACCTGGCCATGGTCTTCGGCGTCCCCGCCGACGGCGGCCGGGACCGGATCGCCGCCCAGCTGCGCACCCTGCTGGAGCGCCACGAGTCGCTGCGCACCACCTACGTCCTCACCACCCCGCCCACCCAGCGGGTCGCCGCCGCGGGCACGTTCGCGGTCGAGCTGGTCGAGGCGCAGGACGGCGACCCCCTGGCGACGGCCGAGCGCACCGCCCGCCGGCTGCGCGCCCGCCCCTTCGACCTGGAGTCCGAACTCCCCTTCCGCGCCGCCGTGGTGACCACGGACGGCGTTCCGCGACAGCTCGTCTGGGTGGTCACCCACGCCGCCATGGACGTCGCCGCGTGCGAGGTGCTGCACGCCGAGTGGGCCGCGCTGTGCGCCGGCCGCCCGCTGCCGCAGCCGCCCGCGCTGGAGCCCGTCGACGTCGTCGGGCTGGAGCGCTCGCCGTCCGTCCAGCGGATCGGCGCGGGCGCCGTGCAGTACTGGGGCGCCCAGATCGGCCGGGTGCCGCAGGCCGTGTTCCCGCCGCCCACCGGCACCCCGGCCAAGACCGACTGGCTGCACCGCGGCCTCGCCGTCCACTCCCCGGCCGCCCCCGCGCAGCTCGCGGCCGTCGCCGAGCGGACCGGCGCCAGCGCCTCCACGGTCGTGCTCGCGGCCCTCGCCGTGCTCGTCGGCCACCGCGCCGGGCACGACACCGTCGCGGTCACCTCGCTCGCCGGCAACCGCGTCGTCCCCAAGCTGCGCGGCTTCTTCGGCTCGCTCGCGCAGGACGCGCTGCTGCCGGTCGACCTCGACGGGCTCACCGGCTTCGACGACGTCGTCCGCCGGGTGCAGGCGGCCGGGCTGCCCGCGTACCGGCACAGCTGGTTCGACCCGACGGCGGTCTGGCGGGCGATCGAGGCGGCGAGCACCGAACGCGGCATCTCCTTCGCCCGCGACTTCGTCTTCAACGACATGAGCGCGCTGGCCGCCGCGGCCGGCTCCCCCGACGAGTCCGCGCGCGGGCGGCTGCCCGGCGTGTGGATCCCCGGCCACCAGGAGCCGCCCGCGCCGGAACCGGGACTCGGCGGCAGCGTCGGGTGGGTGCCCGCCGAGGACGTCCCCTGCCGCTTCTTCGCGTGCCTGTACCGGCTCACCGGGGAGTTCGAGCTGACCCTGTGGCTCGACCCGCAGACCCTGCCCGAGGCCGAGGCCGAGGAGTTCGGGCGCGCGCTGCTGCGCCTGTTCGCGGCCGCCGCCGAGGAGGACGTGGCGCTAGAGGAGCTGCCCTCGCTCACCACGCTCGCGCCGGTCGAGCGCGGCGCCGGCTGGTACCTCAGCGACCGCTCCTGGGTCGAGCTCGCCGCCGTCCGGGCCCTGCTCTCCGAGGTGCTGGCCGACGCCCCACACCTCACCGGCACCCCACACCCCACCGGCACCCCGCACCTCACCGGCACCCCACACCTCGTCACCGCCGAACCGGACGGCGAGCTCGGCCACCGGCTGGTGTGCCACCTCGCCGGGCCGGCCGACCCGCGGGACGTCCAGCGGCGCGCCCTGGCCGCGCTCCCCGGGCGGGTCGGCGCCATCACGCCGCACCGCTACGTGGTGCACGACGGCGCCCCGGCCCGTACGGACGACCTGCGGGCCTGGGCCGAGCACCCGGTGCTGTCCGACTCCTCCGGCCGACCCGCGGAAGGCGACCTGACGTGAGCGCCACCAACACCAGTGCCGACGAGGCGAGTTCGACCGGCACGGGCGCCGAGGACGCCGGCGCTCCCGGCGCGGCCCTGTGGTCCGTCAACTTCCGCCTCTACTTCGGCGCCCGCACCGGCTCGCTGCTCGGCGACGCCATGCTGCCGGTCGCCCTGTCCGTCGGTGTGCTGGACAGCGGCTACGGCACCGCCGGGGTCGGCTACGCGCTGGGCGCGTGGATGGCCGCGCTCGCCATGGGCGTGCTGTTCGGCGGCGTGCTCGCCGACCGGTTCACGCCGCGCCGGATGATGGTCCTGGCCGACCTCGTGCGCCTCGGCATCCAGGGCGCGCTCGCCGTCGCGTTCGCGCTCGGCACGCCGTCGCTGGCCGCGGTCGTCGCGCTGCAGTTCGCGAGCGGCCTGGCCACCGCGCTGTTCCAGCCCGGGGTGGCCGGGCTCGTCCCGCAGGTCGCCCGGGACGTCCAGCGGGCCAACGGCGCGCTGCGGATCGCCGAGTCGCTGGCCGGGGTGGCCGGACCGGCCCTGGCCGGGGTGCTCGTCGGCTTCTCCGGGCCCGCCGTCGTGTTCGCCATCTACGCGGCGACGTACGGGATCAGCGCGGCCTGCCTGTTCGCGCTGCGCCTGCCGCCGCGCGGGGGCGAGCCGGCCGGGGAGTCGTTCCTGCGCCAACTGGTCGACGGCTGGCAGGAGTTCCGGGCCCGCGCGTGGCTGTGGGGCGTCATCTCGGTCTTCCTGCTGTACGGCTGCTTCGTGGCCGGCCTCTCGCTGCCGGTCGGGACGAACCTCGTCGTCGCCGCCCACGGCTCCACCGTCCTCGGCACCGGCCTCGCCGCCATGGGCGTCGGCGGGCTGGCGGGCGGCGCGGTGGCGATGCGGCTGCGCCCGGCCCGTCCGCTCGCGTTCGGCACCATCGGGTGGGTGCTGTTCGCGCTCTACCCGCTGACCGCGGCGATCCGGCCCGACGTCATCGTGCTGTGCGTCGGCTGGGGTCTGGCCGGGGCCGGTCTGGCGCTGTGGTCGGTCCTCTGGGCGACCACCGTGCAGACGAAGATCCCCGGCGACCTGCTCAACCGGGTCTACGCGTACGACGTGGCCGGCTCGCTGCTGTCGATGGCGCTCGGCCGCGCGCTGGCCGGGCCGATCGCCCGCCTGACCGGGGAGCGGACGCTGATGTTCGCGTCCTTCGGCGTCGGGCTGGCCTGCAGCGCCGTCCTGCTCGCGGCGCCGGCCGTCCGCAGGCTGCGCGCCGCCGGCCCGGGCGACGGACGACCGGACGAGGACTGAGTGGAGGCGATCATGGCACACGCGGTACCGACCGTACGACAGGACTCCGCGAGACACCCCGGCGAGCCGGACCAGTTCGCGGTCTGGCTCTACGAACGGGCGCTCGGCCGCCCGCACTTCACCCCCGCCGGGATCGCCGCCGAGCTCGGCGTCCCGCTCCCCCGGGTCCAGCGGGCACTCGACGAACTGCGCGAACTGCGGCTGGTGAAGCCGGCCGAGGACGGCGGGAGGCTGCTGATCGCGGTCAGCCCCGACACCGCCCAGGTCGAGCTCCTGGTGCCGCTGGAGCGGGCGATCCACGACCAGCGGCGCCGGCTCGCCGGCTTCAAGGGCCAACTGCGCTCGTTCGCCGCCGCGTTCGACAAGCAGGCCAAGGCCCGCACGGAGAGCGTGGTGATCACCGACGACCCGCAGGAGCTCCGGCTGCGGCTCCTGGACGCGGCCCAGCGCTGCACCGAGGAGCTGCTGGTCATGCAGCCCTGCGTCGCGCAGGAGACGGCCGAACTGCGGCTCGCCCGGCCGCTCGTGCTGGAGGCGTTGCAGCGCGGCGTCCGGGCCCGGGTGCTCTACCCGCACACCGCCCGCGGCGACGCCGGGACGCGGGCCCACATCGGCGCGCTGATGGCGGTCGGCGGGCAGGCCCGCACCACCAAGGAGGTGCACGACCGCTTCCTGGTGTTCGACCGGCAGGTCGCGTTCATCCCGGCCGGCGAGGGCGACGCGATCGCGGTCGTGTACGACGGCGCGGTGGCCGCCTTCCTCGGCGGGCTGCACGAGCGGTTCTGGGCCTCGGCCTTCGAGTTCGACTCCGCGGCGGGCGGCTACGCCGGGACGATCGAGGAGGTGAAGGCGACCATCCTCGAACTGCTGGCCTCCGGCGCCAAGGACGACGTGATCGCGCGGCGGGTGGCGATGTCCGACCGGACCTTCCGCCGCCACCTGGCCGCGATCATGCAGGACCTCTCCGCCACCAGCCGGTTCCAGGCCGGCGTGCTGGCGGCCCGGACCGGGCTGGTCGGCCCGACGCCGAGGAACGCCGCCTGATCCGGCGGGCCGCGCGAGCGCGATCGCGAGCGCCGCGCAGAGCCGCCCTCGGGGCCGGCCCCGGCGGCCGGACGGACCCTCCAATGAAAGGAAACCGATGTCGACTGCCCTCCAACACCACCTGTTCGCCTCCGACGACGGCGGCAACGACCTGCCGTACGTCCTGTCGCTGCCGGACGGCTACGACGACGCGGCCGAGCCCTGGCCGCTGCTGCTGTTCCTGCACGGCGCCTCGGAGCGCGGCGAGGACCTGGCCGGCATCGCCGCGCACGGCCCGCTCAAGCAGATCGAGGCCGGCGCGGACCTGCCGTTCGTCGTCGTCGCGCCGCAGTGCCCCTCGTACAGCACGTGGGCGGCCGAGCTGAGCGCGCTGGCCGCCCTGGTCCGGGAGGTGACCGGCGCCCACCGGGTGGACCCGGACCGGCTGTACGTCACCGGGCTCAGCATGGGCGGCACGGGGACGTGGGCGCTCACCGCCCGCTACCCGGGCCGGTTCGCGGCCGCGGTGCCGATCTGCGGCTCCTGGCTCCCGGAGGCCGCGCCGCGGATCGCCGGCCTGCCGGTGTGGACCTTCCACGGCGCCGAGGACCGCAACATCCCGGTCTCGCACACCGAGAAGATCGTCGCCGCGCTGCGCGAGGCGGGCAACCCGGTCCGCTTCACCCGCTACCCGGACACCGGGCACGACTCCTGGACCCGGACGTACGACGACCCGGAGGTCTACGCCTGGCTGCTCGCCCAGTCCCGGTCCGCCGGAGGGGAGCGGACCGGGCGGGCGAACCCGCTCGGCGTGGACCCGGCGGCACCGCTGGACGTACTGGTCTTCGACGGCGGCTTCGGCGACGGCTACGTCCTGGACGCCGAGGAGCGATACCGCAAGGCGTTCCCGGCGGCGGAGGTCGGGCACACCGCCGCCGCGGAGATCCGGCCGCTGCTCGCGCCGCGCCTCGCCGACGGAACCCCGCCGGACCTCGTGGACAACACCGGACCGGCCTCGGTGGCCACCGCCGAACTGGCCGCCGCGGGCCAACTGACCGACTTGCGCCCGCTGTTGGCCGCACCGGCCTACGACGAGCCGGACCGGACCGTCGCCGATACGCTCGTCCCGGCGGCGATCGCCAAGGGCCGGTTCGGCGGCGAGGAGGTCTGGGCACTCAACCACGCGTACACGGTGTTCGGCCTCTGGTACTCCAAGTCGACGCTGGCGAAGCACGGTTGGGAGTACCCGCGGACCTGGGACGAGATGCTCACCCTGTGCGCGAAGGCCAAACGCGAGGGCATCGCGGGCTGGACGTTCCCCGGCAAGTACCCCTTCTACCTCCAGTGGACGCTGTACCCGTTCATCGCCAAGATCGGCGGCCCCGAGGTGCTGCGGGCCATCGACAACCTGGAGCCGAACGCCTGGCACCACGAGGCCGTCCGGCAGGCCTTCGAGGCGTACCACGAACTCGCCGTCCGGGGTTACCTGTTGGAGGGCACCGCCGACCTCGACCACCTCCAGGCGCAGGCCGCGTGGACGGCCGGGAAGGCACTGTTCGTCCCCAACGGCTCCTGGGTGGAGAACGAGGCCAAGGACACCACGCCGCCCGGCTTCGACATGGCCGTGGCCCCGCCCCCCGGGCTCGGCGCCGGCGACCGGATGCCGTTCGGGACGATCTGGGCGGCGGCCGGCAGCGCGTTCGTCGTCCCACGGGCCGCCCGCAACCCGCAGGGCGGCCAGGAGCTGCTGCGCATCCTGCTCGGCCGCACCTCGGCGCGGGAGTTCACCCGCCGGGTGTCCTCGCTGACCGTGGTCGGCGAGGCGGCGGACGACCTGGAGCTGCCGCCCGGCCTCGCCTCCGCCCGCGAGCTGCTCAAGGCCGCCGGCGAGCACATCGTGGCGCCCCGCACGGACTGGTACCAGGACCTCAACCGCGAGGTGATCGCCGGCTACATCGGCGAACTGACGACCGGTCGGCTGAAGCCCGCCGAGGCCGTCCGGCTGATCCAGCAGGCGGCGGACCGGACCGCGCAGGACGGTTCCGTCACGAAGTACCGGCACCCCTGAGACTTCCGTTCCCCCCTCTCGGGGATCCGGTCGCTGGCCGAATTCGGCTGCCGGTTCCGGGTGTTGAGAAAGGTCTGCACCAATCCATAGCCTCGAACCACCAAATACCTGGAAAAGCCGTCTCCCGTTTCGAAGGGAACCGTCATGAGCGCCACCGGAATCGACAAGGTCCGCGACTGGATCCTCGGCCGCCACCCCGGCCGCACCGAACTCGCCCTCGACGTCAACATCATCGAGA